>JAILNL010000065.1 GCA_024691625.1 Schwartzia sp. (in: firmicutes) | reverse complement strand
TCTTCAAGCCAGAGCATTATATCCTTGAGCTCAACCTTTTCCTGATAGGATTTATGAATCTTTTCAGCCGTTTTTGCCCCTATTCCGGGAACTTCCTTCAGCCGGTGCGGGGCTTTTTCTATGATATCCAGCGTATCCTGCCCGAAAGCCTCCACAAGGCGATGGGCCATAGCAGGGCCTACTCCGTCTACCGCTCCCGATGAAAGAAATTTTTCTATTCCCTCCACGCTGGTAGGAGCAGACACCGTAAGGCTCACGGCCTTAAACTGTTCTCCGAATCGCGGATGACGGACCCACTCTCCGGAAAGCGTAACCTGCTGTCCGACCAGAGGCGGTTCTGCGTTTACCGTAGCAGCAGCAAGCCCCCTCTGCCCGTCAATGCGAAGGCGGAACACCGAAAAGCGTCCGTCATCGCTCGCAAAAACAATTGTTTCTACGGTTCCGGTAAGTTTTTCCATGTTCCGCCTCCTTTCTGTCAGGATATCAGGCATCGCCCGAAAGCTCGCCCCAGTCCTCATACCTTTTTTCTATTTCTTTTTCCTTAGCCGCGTATGCTTCAGCAATTTTTGCCGATTTTTCCGGGTCGCTCTGGACCTCCGGATCATTCATCTCATGCTCAAGCATTTTGAGTTCTGCTTCTGCCATAGCAATCTCGGCCTCGGCACGAAGCAGCATATCGGCGCGCTTTTCATCGCTGAGTCCCGCATATTTGGACTTTGCCGCTGTTTTCTGCGTTTCCTTTGCAGGTACAGTCTTTTCTTCTTTTTTCACTTCAGGCATCTTCTGCGGGTGCCTTGCAGCTTCCTCTGCAATACGCTCAGCCTCATCTGCCTCAAGCTGCGCTTTTTTCTCGCGATAATAGCTGTAGTTTCCGTTATATTCCGTAAGCTGTCCGTTTTCCAGCTCCATGGTGGAATTTGTTACTTTATCAAGGAAATAACGGTCATGGGAAACAACAAGAAATGTCCCCGGAAATGCCATAAGGGCTTCCTCAACCGCTTCCTTCGCAGGAATATCCAAGTGGTTCGTGGGTTCGTCAAGAACGAGGAAATTGGCACCCGTCATCATGAGCTTCAAAAAAGCCAACCGTGCCTGCTCACCGCCTGAAAGGTCTCCTATTATGCGCAGTACTTCATCCCCGCGGAACAAAAAAGCCCCCAGATATTTGCGCGCCTGTTCCTCGTCAAGATCGTATTCATATTCGATTTCCTCGAGCACCGTGCGGTCCATGTTAAGGCCCTCATGCTGCTGGGAGAAATATCCGATTTTTACACGGCTTCCTATTTTTACGCTTCCCGTGGGAGACTCGAGTTCTCCCATGAGTATACGCAGAAGAGTGGTCTTGCCCGCGCCGTTTGGCCCCACAACAGCCACGCCGTCTCCCCTCCGTACAAGCATGGAGAGCTTCGAAAAAACTGTATTGTCGCCGAATACCGCTGAAATTTCATCAAGCTCCGCAACGCGCTCCGCGCATTCTGCGGGCGGGTGAAAAGCGAAATAATTAAACCGTGCCTTTTCCGCAGGAAGAACAATTCTTTCCAAACGATTCAGCTGACTCTGGCGTCCTCTTGCCTGTTTGGATTTTATACCGGCTTTATAACGGCGGATATACTCCTCCGTCTCACGGATATGTTCCTGCTGCTTTTCGTAAGCGCTTTCAAGGGCTGCTCTGCGTGCTTCCTTTACTTTTATATAGTAGCTGTAATTTCCGTCATAGGTCGTGACCGTCTGATTCTCAAGCTCAATAATTTTTGTGGCAACCTTATCGAGAAAAAAGCGGTCATGTGAAATCATCAGCACTCCGCCGGGATATGACGAAAGAAATCCCTCAAGCCACTCTATCATGCCGATATCAAGATGGTTTGTAGGCTCGTCAAGGAAAAGAAGCTCCGGCTCCCTCAAAAGTGCCTTAGCAAGGCAGACACGGGTTTTCTGACCGCCCGAAAGATGCTCTATATCCCTTTTGAAATCCTCATCGGTAAATCCAAGCCCGAAAGCAATGCGGCGTATACGGCTTTCGTAGTCATAGCCCTCCATATGCTCGAAGCGTTCAACAACCCGGCTGTATTCAACCATGGTTTCTTCATCGGCGCCGTGAGCGATTGTTTCCTCAAGACGGCGCTTCTTTTCCGCCAATGCCTCAATATCACTGAACGCCGTACGAAATTCTTCGTACAGCGTTCCTGTTCCGAGTGATGCCTGCTGTTCAACATATCCAACCGCGGCAGCAGTATCCGTGTGGACGCTTCCCCCGTCGTATTCAATCTGTCCGAGCAGGCTGCGCATGAGGGTTGTCTTTCCTGCGCCGTTTGCGCCGACAAACCCCACACGCTCTCCTTTATCTACACGAAAATTTACATCGTGAAAAAGTTCGTTAATACCAAAAGCCTTTTTAAGGCCTTGTACCTCAAGTAAACTCATCTATAATCCTTTCCGATCCTAAGAACGGCCTGTGTGCTCTCGTCATTTGCCATGATAATGCAGTCAAAAGGCATGTTGTAGAAAAGGTCTACCGCCTGTTCAGGCACAGAAAATGCCGTTTTTTCACGGGATGTGGTTTCTCCGTTTCCTACATCCGAAATCTTAAAGCCTTTGCTTTTAAGTATTTCAGCAGTTTCCGCGCCGGCTCCGTTTATTCCGCTCTCGTTAAGTACGCGGATTGTGATATCCTCCGGCTTCAGCTCGCGGCGCTTTGTCTCCCGGCTCTTTTTATCTTCGGCCTTCTTTTCTTTCCGCTTTTCCTTTTTACCTCTGTCGGCTTCCTCAGCAACCGCGGTGCTGTCACCGTTAATCATGAGAGTGCCGTTTACCTCGACAAGTCCGTCAGGAAGATTGCGGTTATACTCTTCTGTATCCATCTCCGCTGTTTCCTTCATTTCCGAGGTCATATCCAATCCCATCTGTGATGCAACAAGCTCGCGGGAACCCTGAATATCCGGCAGCCAGTAGCTCGTGCCGTTCCACCATGCGGGCTGCCCCGGAAGCATAATCGTTTCAACACCGTTGGAGCGTATCTGCGGCAGATGCTTTGACAGAGCCACCATCTCAGAAAGCGGCATATTAGTATGAATTACAGATTTCAGCTCATCCAGTATTTTGGGTATACGGGACAGTGTTTCCGGAGAAACCGCCTTTGTCAAAAGGGCATTTAAAAATTTCTGCTGACGGCGTATACGGCCTATATCTCCCTCTTCGTCCCGGAACCGGACGTATTCCATAGCACGTTCTCCGTCAAGATGCTGCATTCCTGGATAAAGGTCAATGACAAGCCCTCCGTTATCGTCCCAAGGGTCCTCATAATACATGCGCTTTTCAACTTCAAGGTCAATTCCGTCAATAGCATCGATTATGCGCTCGAATGCGTGCAAATCAATCATAACGTAATAGTCCACCGGAACATTCAAAAGGTGCTCCACTGCCTTTTGTGTGCAGTCATGTCCGCCGTAGGCATAGGCATGATTGATTTTGTCATAGCCGTTATCATCAATAACCGTCCGCGTATCACGGGGTATAGAAAGCACCGATGCAGATTTTTTCTGCTCATTCAGAGTCACGAGCATAAGCGTATCGCTGCGTCCTGCATCGTCCTTGCGCGGGTCTATACCCATAATCATGATTTCCTTTGTCATTTCGGATTTGATGCTTCCCGGCATCTCTTTTACAGTCTTAGGTGTACCTAAAAGTCTCCAGCCGCCAAATCCCGCAAGAAATGCTATAACAATGACAGCCAAAAAATATATTGCCCGTGTATAAATCCGACGTTTCCCCCCGCGCCGTTTTCTCATACTTCATTCTCCATTCCTATTTAATAAGAAAACCTTTAACAGTATATCAAAAAACCTTTTCTTCATCAACGAAAGCACGTTGCCATGGAACTTCTCCCGCGGATTAAATACAGAAAAATGCCGCACGTCTGTTTACGTACGGCATTCTGTCAAAACATTATTGATTACTGCTTCTGAGCGGCATCCGCCTCTACGGAAACACCGTGATTATGGACTACAGAAAGCACTCCGCCTGCAGCCGCTCCGAGAAGCGCCGGAAGAATCCAGCCGAGGTTCTCATCATAAAGCGGCAGATAATGCGAGAATATATCATCAAGTGCGGAAGTATCAATTCCTGCAGCCTTAAGACCGCTGACGATACCGAAAAGCGTGGTCAGCAGAAGGCTTCCGCGATAAATCATAGGTGAGCCGCCAAAGAAACGGTCGACCATTGTCAAAAGAACGAGTACAATAATAATCGGATAAAGCGCCACAAGGAACGGAACAGATACACGAATCAGTCCTGTAAGACCGATATTGGAAGCCGCAAATCCGAAAATTGATGCAAAAAGTACAAGACGGGCATAGGAAATACGATGGCCAAGAGCTTCATAAAAGTGTGAAGCGAACGCGGAAACCATTCCACAGCTCGTAGTAAGGCAGGCAAGCGCAATTATTGCCGCCAAAATGCTCTGCCCGACGGTACCGAAAAGAATCTGAGCCGCGCTTGCCAGTATGACGGCACCGTTCTCCGCAACGCCAAGGCGTGCGGCGCTCGTCGCTCCGAGATAGCTGAGGGAAAGATATACAAGGCTCATGAGAAATACTGCTATGAGTCCGCTCACGAAGCAGATACTTCCGACAGAGCGTGCCTCAACAATACCCCTCGCCTTAATCGCCTGAACGACGATTGCACCTACAGCCAGAGATGCCAAGAGGTCCATTGTGAGATAGCCGTTCTGGAAGCCCTGCGAAAAGGGAACCGTCTGATAGATGCCCTGGGGCTCCATAATCGGTCCCATTGGTGAAGCAAAGGTCTTTACGAAAAGCACGAACAGGAAAACCAGCAGTGCCGGTGTAAGCGTTTTTCCGACACGGTCAATCATCTTGCTTGGGTTAAGAGCGAGCCAGCAGGTCAGCACAAAGAATACTGCCGTATAAATACCCTGACCAACAGCAACCTGCTCCCACGCGAGGAAAGGTCTGATTCCGATTTCAAAGGATACCGCACCCGTACGCGGAACCGCAAAAAGAGGTCCGATTGTCAGATACAGAAGCCCGAGAATAACGGATGCAAAGCGTTTGGAAACGCGCTTGCCCATAAATGAGACGTAATCTCCTCCGGCAAGTGCTATTGCCACGATACCCAAAAGAGGGAGTCCTATTCCGGTCAGAAGAAATCCACTCATAGCGGGCAAAAGGTTACTTCCCGCGGACTGGCCGAGGGCCGGAGGGAAAATCAGATTTCCTGCTCCGAAGAAGATTGAGAACATCATGAGTCCGATGGACACAATCTCGGTTTTTGACATTTGGTTCATAAAAAAACTCCATTCCGCGTGCGCACAACAGCACCCTGTCGCTTATGCGACGGGCGTTCCGCACATTTCATACTCTGTCCCTCTTCTTCTGTTCTCCGGCGTCCTGAGAACAGAAACGGGTACAGTTTTCAAATCATGTGGTACATTATAGCATATTTAAAGATGAACTGCTATACTGTAAAGTAAACAAATGAAAAAGAAAGAGATGAATTTATTTTATGTCAGAAAAAGAACAGGATTTCACAGAACCGCACGGCGAGGACCAGATAATAAAGATGGATATTCTCGGCATGATACATAGTGCGGAAAATCCTTTCGATATCATCTACCACGTTGCCCGTTACCTTGAGAAAAAAACGCAGGAAAACGGATACGCCGATCAGATCCGTGACAATATACGCTCTGTTTACGGACTCGCAATGGGAGAAACCAAGCTGCTGACAGACGAGCTCCATGACGTAGAACAGCGTCTTGAACGTATCCGTCACTCCTACGATACCGGTGAATTTACCTCCGAAGAAAAAAAGCGCATCGAATACGCAGTCAAGCTTCACGAGAAAAACATTGAACGGCTGAAGCTGCTCATTCATCAGGCTGAGATTGACAACACGTCCATGACTTTTGAAAAGAAATAAAAATGACGCGGCCCGCATCATATGTGATGTGAGCCGCGTTTTACATTGTTAAATATTTTCATTTGTTATGTCGTGCACGCTGGCCAAAATGCTGTAGTGACGTTCAGAAGTTTTGGTTGAATTAAGATAAGCGCGAAGTTTCCGTGTTTTCCCGTCAGGAGACGTAAAGGAATACTCTATTGGAATCGGAATATTGGCGGTACTGTCGGCACACTCAATAACGGCCGCCTTGAACTTTTCCACCAGCTCTTTATCCAACAGATTCGCCATAGGAACGATTCCCTGCCCTCTGCGCGCGTCCGGGTCAAGTCCGTCGAGCTCAAGCATCCAGCGGTTTGCGTAGTTTAAATAAAGCTCTCCGTTTATCATCTGCGCCATTACAATGCCATTATTGAACTGATCGGTTATCGCCTGCAGCTGCAAGGGAAGATTATACTGCGACGAAATGTCATCCCAGCCGATAAAGAAAAGCTGTCTGTCCTCCTCATGCACCAGCGAACTTACGCGGGCACGAAGCCACAAAAACGTCCCATCCGGCAGACGTTTTCTCACTATACATTCCGCCAATTTTTTGCGCTCGCCCGCATCGCGGATAGCCCTGAGGAGTTTTTTCCTGTCTTCTTCCATTATATATGAAAGAACCGGAGTTTTGCGCAAAGTCTCCTTGGAGGACTGCATAAGCTGAAAGAGTCCGTCATTTGCCCTGAGCAGCTCTATATCGTCTCCCGACATCTCATAAAGCCCTACTCCGCCAATCATGCTGTTGAACAAAAGATTAAAGGAGCGGCTGGGGTTCATCAGTTCTTTTATGTCCTGAGCATTCAACCATTCCTCTTCCCGTCCGAGAACAGGCACGAATGTACGCTGAGCAAGCAGATGCGCATATTCGGCTACAGGAATCGGCCTGGAAAAATAGTATCCCTGAACATAGTCACAGCCTATTGTACGCAGGAAATCAACCTGCTGCCGGGTTTCAACACCCTCAACAACAACAGGAAGCTGCATCCATTTTGCCATACGCACGACAGAGTTCAATATATTGCCTCCGCGGCCATTTTCATTCGTATCGTCAAGGAATTTCAAGTCAATTTTCAACACATCGACAGGAAGCTCCTTGAGCATGTTCAGCGATGAATACCCGCTTCCGAAATCATCCATGAGTATTTTGTAGCCCTTGGACTGCAGCTCCTTAACAACACGTACTATCTGCTGCGGATTGTCCGTATACGCGCTCTCTGTGATTTCAAGCTCCAGCAGTTCACGCGGCAGCCTGTATTTATTAACAAGCTTTTCAATTATGTTTACAAGCTGCGTACTGTAAAAATCCACCCTTGACACATTTACGGAAACAGGAGGCGGATTACGGTCTTCATCCAGCCACCTGCGAAGAAGTCTGCAGCTTTCCTCCCACACAAACTGGTCAAGCTGGAATATAAATCCGTTATGCTCAAATACCGGTATGAACTCGCTCGGAGATATTTCTCCCCTCGTGGGGTGCATCCAGCGTACAAGCGCTTCTGCTCCTACGACACGCTCCGTCGCGGCATCATATTTAGGCTGCATGTAGAGCACGAATTCTCCTCGCTGCAAAGCGTCCGTCATATCGTTTACGATTGTCTGCTCCGTCATAATATGATGGCGCATTGTTTCATCATATTCCGTGCAGTCCGAAATTCCGCCGCGCTTGGATTTCATAAGCGCAAGGGTTGCCCGATCGCACATCATACTGATAGGAATAGACCTGTCGTCTATGATATAAACACCAAAGGACAGCATGACACGGTATCCCAGCGTAAAGCTTGAAGCCAGGAGCTTGAGCGATTTAATGAAACGCTGTCGGTTTTTGCCTTCCGAAGGATAAAGCATGATGAATTTATCCGAATGAATACGCGCATAAATTCCGGCATCCAGCTTCATTTCCTTGAAGAAATTGGCAAAATAGCGCAGTATCCTGTCGCCCATTTCTTCTCCGAACAAGTCATTGATAACCTTAAAGCGTTCTATATCGAAGCACATTATCTCAAATTTTCTGTCCGGAAATTCCTCCAGAAGCTCCTGCGCCTTCTGACAAAAGGCGGTCTTGTTGTAAAGCCCCGTAAGCTCATCATAGGAAACCTGATATGCAAGAGTCTCGCTTGCCTGCTTAAGAGGGCTGATGTCAAGCAGTATGCAGTTGTAGGTCGGTCTGTCGTTTGAGCTTTCCAGCCTGCGCCCGCACTCAACTACCCAGAGAGCACGTCCGTCTGCGCCGCGCATCTGGTACTCAACCTGGTATACATTTTTATAGGCAAGCTGACGTACTATTGACTGTGTAACGCCATCACGTTCTTCCGGGTTGATGAGCTTCGTCAGGCTCTCATCGGTTTCACGTACAAAAGTTTTTCCCGAAATATATCCCAGCATTTTCCACAGCTCTTCGCTGTAGAAGGTCATTCTTCTGTCTTCCGTCATACGGAATGTAACAAACGCTGAATGAACGTAAGCCGAAATAATATCACGGTCCGGCACATCACGGTTCGAACGCTGCTTCTCCATCACTCCGGAAAGCATACTTGAACAAATCATGCGGTACGTCGCCTCATGGTGAAGATTTCTCACGAGGTGAATGCC
Source organism: Schwartzia sp. (in: firmicutes) (assembly GCA_024691625.1). Taxonomy (GTDB): domain Bacteria; phylum Bacillota; class Negativicutes; order Selenomonadales; family Selenomonadaceae; genus Schwartzia. The sequence continues at coordinate 7,427 of JAILNL010000065.1, read as the reverse complement.
TGTCAGACTGTATTTCCCCTGCTGCATCCGGTACATAAGGGTAATCTGGTGAAGTATGGTCGAACGCTCGCCCGCCGTTCTCAGCACCACCAGCCCCATGACAGCACACATATCAGTCTGTATATACTCCCTCAAATTGGAGCGAAACAGTTTGCATGGAGAAATCAGTGCAAGCTCTTCCTGCAGGCATTGCAGTACATCCTTCCTGCCAACTGCATAACGCATGGACTGCGTTCCGAATGCCACGATATTTTCATCTGCCTGCTCCAGGGCACCCGCAGTATTGCCCTCAGCATAGAACTTTCTCACAAATTCTTTGGCACATGCAAGCCCACTTCCTGTGCCACCAGTGTTATGTTCTCTCATAAAATACCCAACCCATTCAAAAGACTTCCAAATAATTTCTTCTACCGGCATTTTTTAAAGTCCTGTCCTGCCGTATAAATTCAATTATATGTAGTATATATTATATAATAATTCAAGCAGAAATTCATTAGGCTTAAGAGGTAAAAAGAGTAAAACCTTTTTCACATACAAAAAGAGGGAACTCCCCAAGGAGCCCCCTCTTCTTTAGTCAAGCACATACACTTTTACATCCCGGCGTCCGAATTCAATTGCCGAGCCGTAATCCTCCATACAGAGGTCTATCATATCCCCTTCAATCATACCGCCTGTATCCGCAGCTATAGCAACGCCATAGCCCGGGATATAAAGACGCGTTCCAAGCGGAATAACATCCGGGTCTACCGCAGCCACACCGTGCCCGGCCGGGAGGCCTGTAGCCGTAATTCCGGCTCCGCCTCCATCCGTCGGAAGATACGCGCTTGCTTCCATAACCTTCATAGATGTGTAGCGCATACGTCCGCGGGATGTATCAATATACTGGTGACGCTGCTCTTCAGCACGCGCCATCTCAGCTTTTCGCTGTGCCTCGATTTCTTCCGGCGTAACAAGACGAATATTCATATCCTTCGTTATCGGTGTTTCCTCGCCGCCTACCGGACTGAACTTTGTAAGGTCATATCCGTACTGGTGAAGAACTTCACCGACTGTCTGTTTGCCTGTACGCACGATACGGGCTCTGTCGCCCTGCTCAATAGTCACAAGTACAGCACGATGAACGCGGATTTCAGTTCCGTTCTCAACGCGTTTCGTTGACATCGTAACCTCATCCTTGTCGTTCAGATGGATTCCTGCTTCCTGCAGCACACGCTCCGGACGAGCACCGGTCGTCGACATCTGCCGAGCCTCGCCGTCAACAACGACGGTGATGCGCTTGACATTAGCAAACCCGGCCGTCAGAACAGCCGCAATCAGAACACCGGTGCATATAAGTATGCGGGCATCCCGACCACAGGAAAACCATTTTTGTAATACATTCATCCAATTCCTCCTCACGAGCGGAAGATGGCAGCCGGGAGGAGTATTCCTCCTTCGATCTCTCTGGAAAAAGCCATGTTCCAAAAAACAACCCATCATGCATCTTTGCACATGACGGGGACATCGGACATGCTTATTATACCATTGATGGTTTGATACTGTCAAATTATGCAGAGCTCAGCCACCCACTTATGCCCTATTTTTAGGGTAAAAATGGGATTAAAAAAGTGGTGAGAGCCACAAATCAATCAGCTTTCACCACTTTTTCATTTTTCTGTGATTCTAGTCTCATACAAGCGCCCGGAACCCTTATACCTTAGAGGGTAACGAGTAAAGCTCTCTTGCATTTTTTGTGGTCTGAAGAGCAAACTCTTCAAAAGCTTCTCCTCTGACCGAGGCAGCAAATTCTGCTGTCGTCCGAACGTATGCAGGTTCATTTCTCTTTCCCCTGTACGGCTGTGGGGAAAGATACGGGCTGTCCGTCTCAACAAGAATACGCTCCAGGGGAAGCTTTCGGAGTATTTCCGGTGCCTTTACCGCGTTTTTGTAGGTTATGGGTCCGTCGATTCCAAGATACCAGCCCAGCTTCAAAAGCTCTGCCGCCATCTCCCAGCTTCCTGAGAAGCAGTGAATTACTCCTCTGTTTTTACGTCCCTCAGTTTTCAGGATAGACATCATATCCCCATGTGCTTCACGGTCGTGAATGCACACGGGAAGGTCAAGCTCTCGCGCAAGCGAAAGCTGACGGATAAACATTTCACGCTGCAGAGCTCTCTTTTCCTGGTCTTTTTCCCAGTAATAATCAAGCCCTATCTCCCCAATGGCAATGACCTTTGGCGATTTCGTCCACGCCGCGAGCTGTTCATCATCAGCATCCGTCATTTTGAAGACCTCTTCGGGGTGTACCCCCACCCCGGTAAACACCATAGGCTCCGATTCAGCCAGCGCCGCCGAACGCGCCGAGGATTCCATGGAATCCCCGAAATTGATTATCTGTACTACGTCCGCCTGTTTTGCGCGTACCAGCATCTCAGAACGATCTTCTGCGTACGCTTCGCCGTCTATATGTGCGTGGGTATCAATAAGCTCCATCAGTGTACCTCTGTGCCTGCAGGCATATCTACAGTCAAAAGCTTGAGGTCATCTCCGGCAGAAGCCGCGAGAATCATGCCGTGGGATGCAACCCCGCGGATTTTTGCCGCCTTGAGATTTGCCACCAGTATGACAGTTTTTCCTGTCAGCTCCTCCGGTTTGTAGTTCTTCGCTATTCCCGATACAACCTCGCGCTGCTCTGTGCCCAGGTCAACTGTGAGCTTCAGAAGCTTATCAGCCTTCGGAACAGGCTCAGCGGATATGACCTTTGCCACGCGGAGCTCAACCTTTTTGAAATCATCAATGGAGATTTCTCCGTCTGCGGCTTCTTCCATCTGCTTCTTTGCAGGCTTCTGTTTTTCCTGCTTTGCAGGTGCTGCCTTTTCTTCTTTTTCTACTTCAATACGCGGGAAAAGCTGCTCTGCCTCTCCGATGTGCTGGCCTGCAGGTGTGCCGCCCCACGTTCTGATGTCATCAAGTGTCAAAGTGGAAAAATCTGCCGCAAAGCCGAGCTGTTTCCAGACCTTAGGCGCCGTTGCAGGCATAAATGGAGAAATGAGTCCGCTTATGATGCGCAGACTTTCAGCCAGATTGTACATGACAGATGCAAGCTCTTCTTTCTTCGACGGGTCTTTAGCCAAAGCCCATGGTGCAGTTTCATCAATATATTTATTTGCACGGCCGATAAATGCCCATACCGTCTTGATTACCGGGCTGAGCTGCATAGCCTCCATGCCTTCCTCAAAGCTCTTGACCGTACGCTGAGCGTCCTCAATAAGGGATTTATCAATATCGCTTTCCGTCGTGGCCGGTTCAATGATACCGTCCTGGAATTTCGTAATCATGTTCAATGTACGATGCAGGAGATTTCCAAGGTCATTTGCAAGGTCTGCATTGATACGCTCAATAAGAGCATCTCTTGAGAAATTTCCGTCCTGTCCGAGAGTGATTTCGCGGAGCAGGAAATATCTGATTGCATCCGGGCCGAACTCATCAATCAAAAGGTTCGGGTCAACCACGTTGCCCTTGGATTTGGACATTTTATCGCCGTCAACGATAAGCCAGCCGTGACCGTATACCTTCTTGGGCAGCGGCAGATCCAGCGCCATAAGGATACACGGCCAGATGATGGAATGGAAACGGACGATTTCCTTTCCTACCAGGTGAAGGTCTGCAGGCCAGAATTTCGCGAATTTTTCCGGATCGTCCAGGAATCCGATTGGCGTGATATAGTTCGTAAGAGCGTCGAACCAAACATAGATAACGTGCTTATCATCTGTAGGCACAGGAATTCCCCAGTCAAAGGACGTACGGGAAATGCAAAGGTCATCAAGTCCCTGCTTGATGAAGTTTATCATCTCGTTTCGGCGCGAAACAGGCTGAATAAACTCCGGATTATCCTCAATATATTTGAGCACGCGGTCAGCGTAGTTGGACATCTTGAAGAAGTACGCTTCCTCCTCGACCTCCTGCACCGGGCGGTGGCAGTCAGGGCAGTAGCCGTTCTCATCAAGCTGATGCTCCGTCCAGTAGCTTTCGCACGGGGTGCAGTAAAGACCCTTGTACGCGCCCTTGTAGATATCTCCCTTTGCGTATATACGGCGGAAAATTTCCTGTACAACCTTTATATGGCGTTCCTGATTCGTGCGAATGAAATCATCATTGGAGATATTGAGACGTGTCCAGAGCTTCTGAAAGCCCGCAACAATGTTATCAACGTACGCGATAGGCGTAACGCCTTCCTCCTCCGCCTTCTGCTGGATTTTCTGACCGTGCTCGTCGCTTCCCGTCAGAAAAAATACATCATATCCCGCAAAACGCTTGAAGCGGGCGATTGAATCAGCAATCGTCGTGCAGTATGCATGTCCGATATGCAGTTTTGCGCTCGGATAGTAAATCGGCGTCGTTATATAAAAGCTCTTTTTCCCCATAAAATAAACCCTCCACACTGCACCGAAATGCTAAAAACGGTGCAAAAATCGTCAAGCTTCATTATAACGCATTAATTCAAGTTTTGCCAACGGCAAAACTTCCTCTACCAGCGTTTCAACGAGGCAGAGAGCATCTTCTGCCGAGTTATAACGCATTAACTCCAGTTTTGCCAACGGCAAAACTTCCTCTGTCAGCGTTTCAACGAGACATAAGATGTCGAGTTATAACGCATTAACTCAGGTTTTGCCAACGGCAAACCCTGAACGAATGTGTTATAATATAACCATATTATATGACTCAAGACAGGAGGCATATCCTTTATGAATAATACAAAACCAAAGGTCGTCATTCTCGGCGCTGGCATGGGCGGCGTAAAAGCAGCTCAGTGTTTCGCAGACGCGCCTGTTGACGTGACCATAGTTGACCAGAACAATTATCAGTTTTTCGCTCCGCTTCTCTATCAGCTTTCCACAGGAATTCTCGAAGAAAGTGAAATCGCCCTGCCCGTAAGGCAGTTTTTCCACTCACAGTCAAACGTGGATTTTCACCTTGGCTGCGTTACAGGATTTGATACTGAGAAAAAAATCGTTGCAACTGACACGGGAGATATTTCGTACGATTATCTCATTGTCGCCCTCGGCTCAACAACGCGCTATTTCGGAATGAGCGACATCGAAGAGCATTCTTTCCCCATGAAAACTCTCAGCGAAGCCGCTGCAATCCGTGACCACCTCATGCGCTGTATTGAGAGTGCCGCGCATGAAACGGATGAAAAAAGGCGTCAGGCTCTGCTGACATTCATTATTGTCGGCGGAGGGCCAACGGGTGTCGAGGAAGCCGGAGCAATCGCAGAGCTTCTTCACGATACACTTCCCCCTGATTATCCGCATCTCGACCTCAAAAAGGCAGATGTGAAGCTGATTGAAATGACGGACAGCCTTCTCATGATGATGCCCATGTCACTTCGTAAATCCGCGGCTGAAAGCCTTCGCAAAAAGGGTGTTGATGTCCGCTTGAATACTGCCGTTTCAAACTACGACGGTCAGACTGTAACCTTCAAGGACGGCGAAACGCTCTCCTCGCACACTCTCATTTGGGCGAGCGGTGTACAGGCCGTAGATATCTGCAAAGAGCTCGGGGCTGAGCAGGCAGGAGACGGACGTATCATAGTGAACAAGGACCTCTCCGTTCCAGGCCTTCCCGAGGTGTATGTTATCGGGGACTGTGCCCACATGGTTGAAAAAGAAGGGGAACGCCCCCTTGCAACAATCGCTCCATACGCGATGCAGGAAGGTGCATGCGCTGCACAGAACATTCTCGCCCAGATTAAAGGACAGCCTCAGACGGATTTTGTCAGCCACGACCTTGGGGCAATGGCAATGGTAGGCCGTTTTGCAGGAGTCATGGCAAAGGGCAGCATGAAAATGGACGGCATAATCGCATGGGCAGCATGGCTTGCTGTGCATGTAATACGCCTTGCAGGGTGGAATACAAACTTCATTGTGCTGTATAAATGGCTGCTGAACACGCTGTTCGGAACGCGGCCTGCATGTTTGACAAGTGAAAAACAAATTGTGAAATAAAATGGGTCTGTCACGACTTGCAACCAAATAAAAATCCTGCCGTTATCGCAAATTACACGATAGCGGCAGGTTTTTTGTATGAAGCACACATCTATATATCATACGGTTAAATCAGCATACTTATGGACATAGCCGTCTGCTCCTCCGGAGTCGGCTCGCGGTCTGGAAGATTAGCCATTTTCTGCTTTGCTTGTTCAATGAGACGTTTTGCTTTTTCAACCTCGGCAGCATCACATTTATTTTGTTTTAGTCCGTCCTCTACAGCCTGCAGATCCTGCTCTAAATGTGCAAGGACTGTCTGCATATCGCCCTTTGTAGCGGCTGCAGCAATCTGACGCTGACTCTTTCCCTCGTTGATGGTAATTGTGCTTTTAGAGGATTCCGTGGTCATTTCACCATTTTCATCAATGATTACTCTCATTCCCTGAAATCCAACTTCACCTTCATGGTTCTTCAGCATTTCATCTGCTGCCTGCAGGTTTTCGAAAAGCTTTTGCCGTTTTTCTTCATCTGTAAGGCAAGCTTTAAGATATTTTGACGAAATACTTGCAAGCCCATTCCCTGCGAACGTGAAATTCGCTCTGAGAAATTTGGTAAATTCATCAACGCTTCCGAAAGCACTGTCCGCTGACGCGATATCGCTTTGTTGCAGATATGCTTCTTTTACCGCTGCAGGATTTCGCTGAAGCGTTGTGACTTTTGCAGAAAGTTGATTTTGCAATAGACGTTCATCAGCTTCCTTTTGGGCAATTTTCTTTGCTTCCAGTTCCTCTGCAGCCTTTTCCTTTTGCTTTTCTATCAGCCTACGTTGCTGCTCTAACATAGAATTCTTTTTCTTCTTTTGTGGATTCAGCATTTCCTGCCACCACTTTTTCTTTTCGGAGCGTTTCACAGAAGTCTGATTACGGCGATTGCCGTCTTCATATTCCGATATACTCCAACTCCGAAGCCCACCGTCATCCTCGATGATAAAGCCGTGGGATTTCACCTTGCGTCCAGGGGCTGTTGTCGGCACCTCTGTATGAGCGATATCATAGATGAGCGCCTCATACTCCATACGCTTTTCGGGATTACTTTCCATTTGCTTCAGAATCTTGGGAGAGATGGATACATTGTCCATTCCGTTTCCCGAAAATGGCGCTGTTCCAATGGTGAAATTCAGGTTTGGAAATTTTTCTTTCAAATCGCTGAGTACCCCTGATTCCTTTTTTACTGCCTTTGCTTCGGAGGCGGCAAAGTTGTACGCTGCCTCTGAAACATAGCTTCCTCCTACTTTTACCGGCATTTTAATAACCTCCTTGTCTTGTACCTGGCTCGTAATCGTGCGAGCCTCGTTCCAAAACGTATACGTTTTTGAAATCCACTTTTTGGTATAATTATCGTGAAGGGAATCCTCAAAAGCAGTTGTGTTCCCGTGTACGAGAAATTTATTCAAAAACG
>JAILNL010000058.1 GCA_024691625.1 Schwartzia sp. (in: firmicutes) | reverse complement strand
GTTGGCTTTGCCGATACACTTGGACGCGGCCGGCAGTATCGTCGCAAAATATGCTTAGGTTCCCACGCGGCTGAAGCAAAAGTAGCCCGAAGGGCGTTTCAAAGGAGTACAGAGGGAAGCAGATCCCTCTGTTGGGGAAGTGCGAAGGGGCAAAGCCCCGTCGCATACAAAACATGGTGTTAAGAGATCTGATGAAATATAAAACTTTTAAAAGGAAAAACTTCAAAATAAATATATCTGTTGAGTTTAGGGAAAGTTTTAAAGGCAAAGTAATCAACGTAAAGCATAAGGTAAAAAATAGATAGAGATGTATAGATCAATACATTTAATGATACGCAATTGTTTAATTTTGCCTTTGGCAAAATTTGAACAATTGCGCTATAATAATATAAGTTAATTCTGTGTGATATCTCATACAGTGGGAGATAAGGCGGTGAACTTTTTGGCAAAGATAATCGCGATTGCCAATCAAAAAGGCGGCGTTGGAAAGACCACCACGGCGGTCAACCTTTCTGCCTGCCTTGGAAAGCTCGGCAAGCGTGTACTGCTTGTTGACTTTGACCCGCAGGGCAATGCAACCACAGGCTGCGGGCTGGACAAAACGTCATTGGAGAAAAGCGTATATCAGGTCATTATGAGGGAATTGAACCTGAAAGATGCTGTGCAGCATACGGAATATGAGATTGATGTTCTGCCTGCAAGCATTGACCTTGCAGGGGCAGAGGTAGAGCTGGCTACATCTGAGGAAAGAGAAACCCGCCTTAAGGACGCCCTTGATGCTGCAAGGGGAGATTATGATTATATTATCATCGACTGCCCTCCTTCACTGGGGCTTTTGAGTCTTAATTCTCTTGCTGCCGCCGATGAAATCCTTGTACCGATTCAGTGCGAGTTCTACGCTTTGGAAGGACTTTCCCAGATTGTAGATACCATTGATCTGGTTCATGAGGAAATAAATCCGGACCTTCAGATTGCAGGAGTGCTTCTTACCATGTTCGACCCGCGTACAAATCTTTCGGCGCAGGTGGTTGATGAGGTGAAGAAGTTCTTCGAGGACAAGGTCTTTGATACGATTATTCCGAGAACAGTCCGTCTCAGCGAGGCGCCTTCATACGGTATGCCTGTCATCGCGTATGATTCTGCAGCGAAGGGCGCGAAGGTATACATGGAACTTGCGGAGGAGGTACTCAGACGTGGCTAAAAAAAGCGGACTGGGAAAGGGCCTGGGCGCGCTGGGTCTTAAAAAGGATACAAAAAAGGAAATAAAGCAGCCGGCTGCTCCTGCATCTGTTGAGCTGAAGGAAGGGGAAGTAGTCAGGGAGCTTGCCCTGAAGGATATACGCCCCAACGAAAAGCAGCCGAGAAAGACCTTTGATGAGGATTCCCTGGACGAGCTGAAGGAGTCAATCCGTCAGTACGGTGTTCTTCAGCCGATACTTGTAAAGAAATCCGACAAGGGTTACGAGCTTATTGCGGGTGAGCGCCGCTATCGTGCGGCAAAGCTCGCGGGGTTAAAGACAATCCCTGCCATTGAGCGTAAATTTACGCAGCAGGAGCTTACAGAGGTTGCCCTCATTGAAAACCTGCAGCGTGAGGACCTGAATGCTATCGAAGAAGCGCAGGCATACGCTCATTTAATGAAGGAATTTTCTATGACGCAGGAACAGCTCTCGGGTAAAATCGGCCGAAGCCGTTCGCACATTGCAAACTTCCTGCGGCTTTTGAAGCTGCCTGAGCGTGTCCAGGAGAGCCTTATTCAGGAAGTAATCTCCATGGGCCAGGCAAAGCCGCTGCTTTCCCTTGAGGATAAGACACTGCAGCAGACTGCCGCGAACTATATTATCGACCATGAGCTTTCTGCCCGTGAGGCTGAAACGCTGGTGGCACGGCTTAAAAAGGATCCGACAATCCTTGATGAAAAGCCGGAGAAGAAAAAGGAGAAGCCGCAGAGCACTGCCGATGTATTTATGGCGGATGCGGAGGAGCAGCTCCGGATCTTCTTCGGAACAAAGGTCAAAATTCTGCCGGGCAAAAAACGGAGTAAAATTGAGATAGAGTTCTACTCTCCGGAGGATCTGAGCCGTATAGTCGAGACAATTCATGAGATTCACGGCAATGATGTTGCAAGAAAGACTGAGCTGCTTCGTCAGGCGTCGAAAAAGTTCATAACCTGATTTTGGGAGGAAATCATTTCTAATGGAAGAAATATTGAAGCTTATTACGTTAAATGCCAATTATATAATCGTCGGTCTCAGCGGACTGGTTTTGCTGCTGTTCTTTATCATCATCTGGCAGGGAGTCAGCATTTCCGGACTGAAAAAACGCTATAACAAGATGATGTCGGGAGAAGAGACTGGAGCCAGCTTTGAAAAGATGATGCTGGACCATATCGATCAGGTCCGTGTGGTTTCTGAGAAGATAGAGAAGCTCAACGAAAAGAATAAGGAGCTTGACGCTCTCCTGCAGCTGGCTATTACCAATGTGGGAGTTGTGCGTTTCCGTGCCTTTGAGGACATGGGAAGCGACCTTAGCTATGCTGTAGCTCTTTTGGATTCAAATCACGACGGTGTTATTCTTTCAAGTATCTTTGACCGTGAGGATTCGCGCAGCTATGTGAAGCCCATCGAGAAGGGCAAGTCCAGCTACACTCTGACCAAGGAAGAAGAAGAGGCAATGAGGAAAGCCCTGAATGGCTGAGAAAACAATACTGCCTGAAGAGCAGAGATGCCTTTGGGAGCGGATGCTTGCAGAGGCGGACGGCGACTACAGACGTCGCCGTCTTGTTCTTTTAATGATAGAATTTTATAAAAAGCCTATGGAGGATTTGCTGTCCGAGCATACTTCAAAGCCCGTGAGCATGCGCCGTCCCGAGCGTGTCCATATATCCTCGGGAGTGCGCCAGTACGGCTCCTGCCGCATGGAAAGGGGCAAGAAGGATATATGCTTTCTTACCTTCAGCAGGCACCTCTTTTTCGAAGGAAATCTGGACAGGCTGCGCAATGTGGTCTGCCATGAAATGCTCCATGCCTGCCTGCCATATTCAGAGGGGCACGGACGCAGGTTCAGATTCTTCATGGAAAAGATCAATGAAGCCTTCGGCACGGAAATCTCTGTGCATTCGCCGGAGGAAACCATAAAGCAGACCGAAAAGCTCTATAAATATAAGGTAGTCTGCGGAAGCTGCGGCAACGTCACCTATTACCTCAGGGCAGGAGCACTTATAAAGAATCCTGAGTTGTTCCGCTGCGTAAAATGCCATGAGAGCAATTTCAGGATAGAGCAGCTGAGATAAGCGGCAGCAACAAAATTTTTAGTTTTATCAAAAATATACTTGACAGTATGACAATACGGGAGTATAATACATTACGTTAACAGCGATGGGGTATCGCCAAGTTGGTAAGGCAGTGGATTCTGAATCCACCATGCGTTGGTTCGAGTCCAGCTACCCCAGCCATAAAAATTCAGCACCGCATATGCGGTGCTTTTTTTATTGTCTTTTTAGCCTAAAGGATATCCTATTAATAAATACAAATGTACATTCGTGACAGACTATATGAAATGATATATTTTTAAAATTGTAAAATAAATACTTGATTATCCAATAGAACAATGCTATACTGTATCCAATCTGAGTTTTACACATTTACATTACGTTACAGATGATGAGCGGAAGTAATCGACAAATGTCCTTTCCAGAGAGTCGCTGGCAGGTGCAAGGCGATATGGATATGTTGAGTTCTCGTCCGTGAGTCCGGCTGATGAAATCATTAGTCAGCCGCGTGTGGCATACGTTACAGGCTGAGAGTAAAATGCAGGGTGGTACCGTGCGGAATTTCGCGCCCCGGCTGGTGGAAACATCGGTCGGGGCTTTCCTTTTTCCGTCATGCGTTGTCAGCTGTCGCTCGACGTAGTGTTACTACGCCGTCGCGACACCTTCCTGGCCTGACGAAATAATCCCTCGGCATGTAAAGTTGGGTTGCTGTGTCAGCTGCCGCTCGACGTAGTGTTGCTGCGCCGTCGCGACATCTTCCTGGCCTGACGAAATAATCCCTCGGTATGTAAAGTTGGGTTGCTGTGTCAGCTGCCGCTCGACGTAGTGTTACTACGCCGCCGCGACATCTTCTTAGCCTGACGAAAAAATCCTTCGGCATGTAAAGTTGGGTTACTGTGTCAGCTGCCGCTCGACGTAGTGTTGCTGCGGCGTCGAGCATTTTCCCGGCCTGACGAAAAATCCATTGGCATGAACACGATTGACTCAATCAATGTAATTTTTTGGATAGAAGCTCGGTCAAAGAAGCAGGAGTGCGGACATTA
>JAILNL010000045.1 GCA_024691625.1 Schwartzia sp. (in: firmicutes) | reverse complement strand
GTGATAATGCAACCCGTGAACAGCTCACATTTTATTATGCCGATAAGGTCATGGAACACATGGATTCTATAATAATATTGTATAAATTAGCGTGCGGATTTTAGAACAAAACAGAACAACGCTTTCGGCAGATGAAAAAGTATACAGTGAAGAATCCTTATGCATCAGCAGTCAGAATGCTGAAAATATAGGGTACAAAAGGATTTCCTATACATAAATTTAATATTAGAGTGTATAAATATACAGTTTTTGCATGTTTATGCGAAAAAAGCACAAGAGACTGCTCTAGAAATGAAAGCAGTCTCTTTTTATTTCTGAAAATTGAACGCTTTTCGTTGCATTGACAGAGAACTTTACGATTTTTATAATAAAAACTGCACACTACATACAGTGAGTGAGGACAAATGTATTTTATTGAGGAGTGATTATGAATGTGTAGGATAGGAGCAATCAAGAGCAAAGTGCCGGTGCATCCGTCTAAGGCACTGCATCTGATGCTGCCGCAGCAGGAAGGCTATGACAATTCCGGCTTTGCTATGGTCATGCAGGATTTATACGGTGTGTTTTCGCAGTACAAGGACAAACCGCTGCTTTCCATGGCCTGCACCCGTGAAGGAGCACGCCTCGTTGAAGAATACATGGACAAGCATCACTTCACCCAGTTGGCCGCCTGGGTGCCGGTGCCTGACAAGCAGCCTAACCTCAATATAGAGGCGCTTCCCTTCTATATATTCCGTAACTACGACTATCCGGAGTTTGTAAAGGACCCTGACGCACGGGAGGCTCTTTTGCTGGATACGCGTCTTGCCCTTCGGAAAATGCTTGAGGAAACCGGCGAGGGCTATGTATATTCCTTCTGGCCCGACGTGCTGACTCTCAAGGAGATAGGCGACCCTAGGGATATCGCTACATATTTCCATCTGTGGGACGATAACGGCTGCCTTTTGGCGAAAAATATTATCGTGCAGTGCCGTCAGAATACTAACTATGATATCGTGCGCTACGCTGCGCACCCGTTCTTCCTTCAGGGCTACACCCTCTGCGCCAACGGAGAGAATACGTTCTTCACGAAGAACACGGAGTTTCAGAAATCCCTGTTCCGCGGGTATATCGGCTTTGAGTCGGATTCGCAGAACTTCCTCTATACGCTTCACTACGTGCTTCATGAACTGAAATGGCCCATTTCGTACTACAAGCACGTCATCACGCCGCTGCCCTTTTCCGAGATTGCAAAACGTCCGGATAAAGAGGTACTCACTACAATCCGTCAGTCTCTGGCGAACCTTGAGATTAACGGACCGAATACCATTATCGCGGGGCTTCCCGACGGCCGCATGATGACATGCTGCGACTCGAAAAAGCTGCGCCCTGTAGTTGTGGGCGGCGACGGCGAGATGGTGGCTATTTCCTCCGAGGTCTGCGGTCTTAATGAAATCATGCCGAACCGTGATGCCTCGAAGGACGTGTACCCGAATGAACGTGAAGTAGTCGTTATCAATAACGACCTGGAGGTAGAGAGATGGAAACAATAAAAGTACAGGACGTCGCGGTAAACGACCTGCCGTGGCGCATAGAATATCACGCGGAGCGCTGTACGCGCTGCGGAAGCTGCGTAGCAAGCTGCTCCTTTAACGCAATCGAGGTCGTGGTGCAGCGCCAGTCCATGACCGTGTCGGAGCAGAACCAGCCAACACCGGTACGCCGTCAGCTTGCGCTCTCCATAATAAAGCAGAAAAAGGACCTGGCACACATGTGCCGCGGCTGCGGTATGTGCGAGCGCGTCTGCCCGAACAACGCTATCCGTCCCGTTCGCAATCCCGACGACAGAAAAGCACTGCTCTCCAGGGACAACGGCCCTGTAAAGCGCGGCGGCCGCACGAATCTTAACGCACAGCGTACTCTGGACAGTATTATCGTCGGCCGTATCTCACAGATGACCGACCCGGCGCTCGACTCCGTCCGTCATACCTTCGATATCCGCGCCCCCTTCGGACGTGTTCTTTCCCCGAAGGAGCTTCCGCTTACCGTCAGCGGAGACAGGCTGGAGATGGCGCACCGCACGCCCCCTGTCCGCTGGATTTATCCGCTCATTTTCTCGGATATGTCAATAGGTGCTCTTTCAACGCGGGCGTGGGAGGCTGTGGCTCTCGCGACGGCATATCTCAACGAGAAGTGCAATCTTCCCGTGCGCATGAGCTCAGGCGAGGGCGGTATGCCCGTAAAGCTCCTTGAGTCGGATTATCTCAAATACTTCATCATTCAGATAGCGTCCGGACATTTCGGCTGGAACCGTATCATAAAGGCGATGCCCCACATGGTTACCGACCCGGGCGGAATCCTTATCAAAATAGGACAGGGAGCAAAGCCCGGTGACGGCGGACTGCTGCCTGAGGCAAAGGTCGCGGAGCACGTACAGGCTATCCGCGGCGTACCGAAGGCTACGCTTTCGTCGCCGCCTAATCATCAGGGACTTTATTCCATTGAGGAATCCGTACAGAAAATGCACCTTTCCCTGAACGCGGCATTCGGCTTCCGTGTTCCTGTTGCCGTAAAATGCGCGGCGTCAGCCACATCTGTTGCCGTATATCACAACCTTTTGCGCGACCCTTACAAAATCTGCGGCGGCTTTTTCATTGACGGTATTCAGGGCGGTACAGGCGCGGCGGCGGAGGTATCCCTTGACCATACGGGACACCCTGTTGTCTCCAAAATACGTGACTGCTATCTTTCCGCGGTCCGTCAGGGGCTGCAGGGACAGATTCCTCTCTACGGAGGCGGCGGTATCGGCCTTACGGGCAACGCCGCGGCGGATGCATTCAAGATGATATGCCTCGGTGCAAACGGCGTATTTTGCGGCAAGGTTCTCATTCAGCTTCTGGGCTGTATAGGAAACGAAAAGGGCCGCTGCAACGCCTGCAACACAGGCAAATGCCCAACGGGCATCTGCACCCAGGATCCGCGCCTCGTAAAGCGTCTTGATGTGGACCGCGGCGCACAGAAAATCGTTGATTATGTACTTGCATTTGATATGGAGCTTAGAAAGCTCATGGCTCCTATCGGCAACAGCTCCCTGCCTGTCGGGCGAAGCGACGCGCTCGTTTCCACGGACAAGGCTGTGGCTGATAAGCTGGGAATCCAGTACGTCTGCTGATAAAAGGAGGATTTGTGATGTTTCAGATAGATACAATGGAAGGACATCAGCGTATGTCCACACAGGACCTCCTTTTGAAAATCGAGGAGGCGGTGGCGTCCGGAGAGACAGAGTTTGAGATAAAGGGCTCCGGTCAGCACGATATCGGAGGGCCGCTGTGGCACCCCGAGGGAAAGACGCTTCATTTTCATGTAACGAATCCCGGCCAGCGCGTGGGCTCCATGTGTCTCGACAACACGGAAATCGTCGTTGAGGGCCCTGCTCCTGCTGACGTGGGCTGGCTCAACGCGGGCGGTATCATCACCGTGCGCGGGGACGCGGGCGACACGGCAGGACACTGCTCATCGGGAGGAAAAATATATATCGGAGGCCGTGCGGGCGCCCGTACAGGCTCCCTCATGAAGCACGACCCACTCTACGAAGAGCCCGAAATGTGGATTCTTAAAAATGTGGGCAGCTTCTCCTTTGAGTTCATGGGCGGCGGACGCGTCGTAGTCTGCGGCTGGGACAGCGGACAGTTCGCGTCCGTTCTGGGCGAGCGCGCCTGTGTGGGAATGGTCGGCGGTCTCATCTACGTGCGAGGAGAGGTTCCTGCCCTGCCAAATGATATCCTCTGCCTTGATCTGGAGGACGAGGACCGTGCATTCCTTGCAGGAGGAATGGGAGCATTCCTGGACTCCGTTGAAAAACCGGAGCTTTCCGACTGGAGCGAATGGAAAAAACTCCGTCCCCTGACCTTTGCGGAAAAGAAACCGAAACCCCAGCCGAACCTTTCCGATTTCCGCATGACCGACTGGGTGCGCGGCGGTATTTTCAGTGATGTTGCAATGGATGATTTCGCGGTTATTCCCACAGTAAACAGAGGACTCTACCGCCTGCGCGTGCCATCGTGGGACAACGGAAAATTCGCGTCCCCCTGCGAATTCAACTGCCCCAGCGGCATTCCTACGCAAAGACGTTTTGACCTTCTCCGCGAGGGAAAAGAGGAAGAAGCCCTGAAGCTCGTCCTGAAATACACGCCGTTCCCGGGCTCCGTCTGCGGAACCCTCTGCCCGAATCCCTGTATGGAGGGCTGTACCCGGGGAAGCATCGACGAAGCAATACAGATTGGCGCTCTTGGCACGAAATCAGCACAGACAAAGGTTGAGCCGCCCAAGCAGCGTACGGATAAATCCGTCGGTGTTATCGGCGGCGGTGTCGCCGGACTGTCGGCAGCATGGCAGCTCGCTCTGAAGGGGCACAGTGTCACCGTATATGATGAAGGAAAAAACATTGGCGGCAAGATGGAGCAGGTCATTCCGCGAAGCCGTATTCCTCACGACCTTCTGGAAAAAGAACTGCAGCGCATACAGGATATCGGCGTGAAATTCGTCACGGGC
>JAILNL010000025.1 GCA_024691625.1 Schwartzia sp. (in: firmicutes) | reverse complement strand
CTTCCATAACTGCATCAGGAATATCGTTGTCAACGATGAGGACCATGATATTCGTGCCCTCCTGTTCCGTCTTAGACACCTGCATGCCGGAGATGTTGATATTGGCATTGCCCATGATGGAGCCGACCTTGCCGATAATACCCGGGCAGTTCGTATGCGGGCAGACAAGGATACGTTTGTGCGGATCAACGTCTACACGGTAGCCGTCAATGGTAACGATACGGCCTTCGCTGCCGAAAAGTGCGCCCTGCAGGGTAACAGTCTTTTTATCAGTTGCAATCCGGACCGTAATGAGGTTCGAGAAGTTTGCAGTTTCCTTATTCTTCACCTCGCGGACAACAATACCGCGCTCTTTTGCAAGGCTTGGAGCATTGACATAGTTGACGGAGGTTTCGAGAATCGGATTCAGCATACCTTTGAGGACAGCCGTCGTCAGAAGCTTCGTGCTGACATCCGTGATTTCACCCGTGTATTCAGCCTCAACGGACTTGACCGGCCCCTCTGCCAGAGCACCTGCCATGCAGCCGAGACGCTCAGCCAGGTCAAAATACGGTTTAATAACATTCATAACCTGTTGGGATACCGGAGCCATATTGACTGCCGTCATTACCGGCTCACCCTTGAGGTGTGCGCGGATACCCTCTGCAACATCAATGGAGACACCAATCTGAGCCTCAACAGTGGACGCACCGAGATGCGGTGTGAGGACAATCCCCGGGATTCCGAGCAGCGGATGGTCTGCCGGCATTGGCTCGCTTGTAAATACGTCGATAGCAGCACCTGCCACAATACCTTCTTTTACCGCATCAGCAAGATCCTGCTCGTTTATGATACCGCCGCGTGCGCAGTTGATAAGGCGGACACCCTTCTTCATCTTGCGGAGATTATCCTTATTGAACATATTGCGTGTTTCAGCTGTCAGCGGCATGTGTACCGTGATGAAATCCGACTCAGCGATTATTTCATCAAGAGAAGCCAGCTTTACGCCCATTGCTTTTGCGCGGTCTTCCGTAACATACGGATCATATCCGATAACATTCATCTCGAATGCCTGGGAGCGTTTTGCAATTCCGGCACCGATACGGCCGAGGCCTACGATACCAAGTGTCTTTCCGCGGAGCTCAACGCCGACATACTTCTTGCGATTCCACTCGCCCTTCTGTGTCGTTTCGTTGGCAATAGGAATATGGCGGGCCATAGCGAGCATCATACCCATTGTATGCTCTGTAGCAGCGATTGTATTTCCGCCCGGAGAGTTGATTACGACAATACCGCGTGCAGTTGCCTCAGGAACATCAATATTGTCAACACCTACGCCTGCACGGCCGATAATTTTCAGATTGTTGGCCGCTGCGATTACTTCCTTTGTAACCTTTGACGCGGAACGAACGATTAAAGCATCGTACTCGCCGATTGTTGCCAAAAGCTCGTCTGCCGGGAGCTTATCCTTTACAACAACCTCATAGCCTTCGCTTTTCAGAATCTCAATACCCTTAGGGGATACACCGTCCGCTGCTAAAATCTTCATAACCAATTCTCTCCTTCATTAATAATGAATGTACACACATGAACATTAACGTAAGTATATATTAACCCCTCAAAAACGTCAATAATGTACGCCCGAAAAAAACATTTTTATTTTTCCTCTTGACGCTCTTAAACCCACGGGAGTAAAATATTACACAATCCGAGCATATTTCTACACCATATGTACGGAAATGTAACCCAAATTTTTCTGAAACATTACAGGAGGTATTTCAGATGGAAGCAAATCGTGTTTACAACTTTAACCCTGGCCCCGCCATGCAGCCTCTCGAAGTATTGAAAGAAACTCAGGCAGAGTTTTTAAACTTTGGCGGCTCCGGTGAATCCATCATCGAGATCAGCCACCGCGCAAAAGAGTTTGACGCAGTGCTTAACCAGGCAAAGGCAGATATCCTCGAGCTCATGAAACTCGGTGACGATTACGATGTCCTCTTCCTGCAGGGCGGTGCTTCCATGCAGTTCGCAATGGTTCCGATGAACTACGCCGTGGACGGCAAAATCGGAAACTACATCGTATCAGGCAGCTTCGCAGAAAAGGCATATAAGGAAGCAAATCTCCTGGGTGTCGGACACATTGCCGCATCCAGCAAAGATGTCGATTTCCGCCACATTCCTACTCAGGATGAAATCAAGCTCTCAGAGAATGCCGCATATCTCCATGTCTGCTATAACAACACGATTTACGGCACGGAGTATCATTACATCCCCGAGACAGGCGATGTACCTCTGATTGCCGACATGTCCTCGGACATGCTCTCCCGTCCACTTGACTTCTCCAAGTTCACACTTATCTACGCCGGTGCTCAGAAGAACCTCGGGCCGGCAGGCGTAACTGTAGTCGTCGCAAAGAAGGACTTCCTTGCGAAATCCCCGAAAACGATTCCGACCATGCTCCGCTATTCCATCCATGCGGAAAAGAATTCTGCATATAACACACCTCCTGCATTCTGCATTTACATGGTCGGCAAGACAGCAGCATGGCTCAAAGCTCAGGGCGGCCTCGAAGTCATTGCGGAACGCAATGCGGAAAAAGCAAAGCTCGTCTATGACGTGCTCGATAACTCCGACGGCTTCTACAAAGGACACGCAGACAAAGACAGCCGTTCCTTCATGAACGTCACCTTCCGTCTTCCGACGGAAGACCTCGAAAAGAAATTCGTCGAGGAAGCAAAGGCGAACCAGCTCTGCGGAGTCAAAGGCCACCGTTCAGTCGGCGACATGCGCACCTCCATCTACAACGCAATGCCTATGGAAGGCGTAGAGCGTCTCGCAGACTTCATGGAGAAATTCAAAAAAGCAAACGCATAAAGCGCAAAAAACCGCATGGCACAAGGCCATGCGGTTTTTTGCGCATATTTTTGCTTTCACTTTCTGCGCATTGCATTTAAAATACAAAGAAATTCATTTCAAATGAAAAAACTTCTTTCATTCAATCTTCAAATATGCTATAATGCGTTTTGTGAAAGACAATACTTACATATTAAATTAATGTAAAGGACTGATAACATTGCATATTCGTCACCGTAAGCTGCTGAACATCGTAAACGAAAAGAAACGCGTTGCCGTTACCGAGCTCGCACAGGGGCTTGATGTATCAGAGGTTACAATAAGAAAAGACCTCAGCACACTGGAACACATGGGGCTTCTCCGCAGGGAGCATGGCTATGCGGCCATGGCGCAGAGTGACGACATAGCAAATCATCTTTCCTTCAACTACGAAACGAAGCACCGCATTGCAATGCGCGCTGCCGATACAGTACATAACGGTGAAACAGTAATGATTGAGTCCGGTTCCTGCTGCACGCTGCTCGCGGAAGAGCTCGCCATGAACCGCCGCGACGTCACAATCATCACGAACTCGGCATTCATTGCCTCCTTCGTCCGCAAATCCCCCAGCGCGCATATCATTCTGCTGGGCGGCGAATACCAGAACGAATCCCAGGTAATGATCGGGCCTATGATCCGCAAATGCGTCAGCGATTTCTATGTGGATAAATTCTTCATCGGTATCGACGGCTTCAACGAAAACGGCTTCATGAGCAACAACCTCATGCGCGCTGAAGCAATCCGTACAATGTCGAAGAAGGCGAAGCATATCGTCATTCTCACGGAATCGGTCAAATTCACCCAGACGGGTGTTGTTTCCCTGTTCCCGTTCGAAGCGGTAGACTCTGTGTTCACCGACGACGGCATCACCGCCGAGGCAGCACAAATGCTTCACGCGGGAGATACACACGTATATACCGTAACATCAAGCAACGAATAACATGCACAAACAAAAATAATCCGGACGAATCGTCCGGATTATTTTTTATGCTTATTCAATACATATGCGTTGCTTTATATTCCTGAAAATCAAAGGGCTTTGAAATGTCGAACTTAGCTTCGAACATTCTGTTCCAGGGGAAAGTAACCTCAAGGTACTGCAGTCCTTCAAAGGGAGGAAGATTTTCTTCCGCAAAACGCTTCATGAAATTCGTCGTTCTTGCCTCAGCTGCTCTTTTCCTGTCGCCGAGCGTAGAATACGTGCCGCTTGCGCGCAGCCAGCCAAGCTGCCGTGCTACTGTTCCGCGGACATTGGCCTGATATGCCCAGTCATCAAGATAGCGTGTCATAAGCAGCTTGTCACATGCCTCGTCCGACATCTTCGATGCCAGCATGCCCTGTCCAAGCACAAAGCCCGTACTGTTGGTCGGCGTATTCCAGCCGGAATATGCACGGAGTTTGAACAGAAGCTCATGGTCTTTGAGCATTTCCATCAAAGCATTGTCCGCCCCGTTGGCATATGCAATATCAGCAACACAGGTCGGCTTTCCTGTAGCTATGCTTTCCTGCACAAGCTCAACGAAATATTTTGTGCCGTCACGCGGCGTGCCGTTATTTGCACGGTCATTTGCCTCATAGGTCTGACCGTTTGGATTCGTATTTACCAGCAGATTAAAATCCGCATTTTTATCCGAGCTCATAAGGAGTCCGCCGGCAGCCGTTATATGTGCCTTTATGGTATCCGAAATCTTCTCGTCGGAATATTTCGGTACCGTGTTTCCTCCGCGGCCCCAGTTGTATTTAACATAAACGAACGGAACTGTTCTCGTCCAGTCATTGTAAGCACGGGTGAACATGAGCAGCGCAAACTCGTCGATTCCTGCCATTGCCTGGAACTTCGACACCCCGAGGTCAGCACCCTCCGCCGCCAGCTTGCGGCTTTCCATATGTGTCTGCGAATACGGAGCGTTGTCATCACGTCCGAGTGCCAGGTAATCAAAGAGGCCTTCACGTCTGAGCTGAATCAGCTTCTTATTTGCCTCAAAATTTTTATTGCGGCGGGTCAGCCAATCATCAATGGCATCCTTCGGAATAAGCTTGCCAAGGAATTCAAATTCCTTTTTCTCACGGTTAGTCAGCCCTTCCGTTTCCATTTTATCCGTCAGAGAAGTATAACGGAAAATGTCGCTGCCATAGCTTGCATAGTAGCTTGGCTCAACTCCGCTGGATTCCTCTGAAGAACGCGGAGTACGCATTATTGATCCGAACACATAAATCTTAAGGTTCGGATTTTTTGCCTTAAAGTCATGGAACCGGTCAATACGCGCGTCAATCACACGCTGCGGATAATCATGTTTTCTGGAGCCTACAAGGCTTCCGTACAAAAGTGTATCGGAGGACAGCACGGCAATGTTTGCCGACTGTGCCTGATCATCAAGCCAATCCCATACATCATCAGGATTTCCCGGTCTTTCACGGTTTCCGAGAAGTTCATCAGGTGTCGTCACAATATCCCAGCCGACGGCCTTCATGGTTTCCTCAGTCTGCTCGTCGGAAATCGGTCTGTTGTCATGCGGCACGAAAATTACTCTCGGCTTGTCCGGATGCGGTACCTTCTTTGCCATAGCCACAGGCATAGCGCACATCAGGACAAACAGTGCTGTTAAAAGCGCTGTTATCGGCTTCATTCATCCTCACCGGTTTTCTTTGCTTCACGAATATCCTGCCAAAGATTTCTTGCACGTTCGAAAAGCTTAGGTTCTGTTTCGCGGAGTGTCTGGTCGCTCATAAGACGGCTGAGGTACTGCGTCGCCTGTTCGATATCTCCGCTTATGTAGTAAATCGCACCCGTAAGGTAGATTGCCATGTAATCCGACATCTGCCCGATAGGATAGCGCTCAGTCATGACGGAACGGTCATAGAGCTCACCGGCCTTGCGGAGGAAATCAATTCCTTCCTCAGGCTTGCCCGAGGTACGGTACAGCCAAGCCAGCTTGAGATAGAGACCTGCGATATGAGCCAGAGACTCATCAATCAGCTCCGAATAGAAAATCGCAAGCTTATAGGAAGCTACTGCTTCCGGCAGGCCTCGGGTTTCTTCAAATTTAAAGCCCACCTTGCGGTTTGCAAGAAAATCCTTAATCTTGCTCTTGTGCAGTGCCGGAATTACGCCGGTAAAGGTTTTCTCATCTGCAGCAAAACCGCAGTGCTCACAAACCCAAACCGTATAGTAATACGGATTAAAATCCTGATAATACGTGCAGAAATCCGGATCACTCTTCTCCGCGATAAGACGGGAGCGTACCTTTATAACACGTGTCTTCTCCCCGCAGATGGGGCAGACCTTTTCCACAACATACGTGTTACCTGTTGCCATAATTTCAACTCCTTCAAAAACTGCATATCGAATTATAACGCCTTCGTTCCAGTTTTGCCAAAGGCAAAACTTCCTCCGTCAGCGTTTCAACGAGGCAGGAGACATATGTCACCGCCTATTATTTGCCAATCTCCAACTATAAGGGGACATCTTCTGCCGAGTTACAGAGTACAATTAATAGGATAACATAAACTAAAACGAAAATAAAGCGAACCTATCTTCCCAGAGCTCTCCCCTTTCGTCCTGCCTTTTCGGCCAATCTGCGAAGACTTTCGGCTCTTTCACGGGTAAGCGCATCCGGTTTCATTCGCCACCTCCAGTTTCCTTTCGCAATACCGGGACGGTTCATACGGTCATCTTCCCCAAGCCCCAGAATATCCTGCACAGGAATCACAGCAAGACGTGCCCGGGACATGTAGGCCTCTTCGATAAGCGCCTCAGCCACGTTCTCTGCCGTACATTCTGCCGGAAGTCCAAGATACTCACAGACCCTCGGGCGGTTCCACATATTCAGGTCATTTGCGAACCAACCCGCTGCAGTATTGTTATCGTGCGTTCCTGTGTAAACCACACAGTTTTCCTCTTCCGTGCTTCCTGCGCGCGGCGTTCCGTTATCCGTGACAGCAAACTCCAGCACCTGCATCCCCGGCAGTCCTTCTCCACGGCGCAGCTCATCAACCTCGTCTGCCTGTACTCCCAAATCCTCAGCTATAAGCTTTATATCCCCCAGAGCTTCCTTCACCGCAGCGAAGAACGAATGTCCCGGTCCCTTAACCCACCGGCCTTCCTTCGCGCTTTTTGCGTCAGCGTCAATCTCCCAGTAGGATGCAAGCCCTCTGAAATGGTCTATGCGCAGAGCATCTGCAATTGCCGCCAGATGTCCAAGCCGTGAAATCCACCAGGAAAAGCCATCCTTTTCCATAGCCTTCCAATCATACTGCGGATTACCCCAAAGCTGACCATCCTCACTGAAATAATCCGGAGGTACGCCTGCCACCTTTGCGGGATTTCCTCTTTCATCCAAGGCAAACAGTTCCTGATGCGCCCAAACATCAGCGCTGTCATGGGCAACAAAAAGCGGAACGTCTCCGATTATCTGAATCCCTCTCTTTTTCGCATAGCAGTGCAGCCGATGCCACTGGCAGGCGAATACATACTGGGTAAAGCGGATGTACTCACATTCGTCCTGCAGCCTTTCCGCCGCTGCCTTCAATGCTTCAGACTCACGTTTTGCCAAAGACGGCTCCCATTCAGTCCATGGCACGCCCTTTTCCCTGCGCAGCGCCATGTAAAGGGCGTAATCGTCAAGCCAGCAGCCCTCCTTTTTGCAGAAGCCCGCATAGCCTGTAGGCATTCCCTTACGGAACCGTGTCCACGCCCTGTGCAGAAGCTCTTCTTTATATTCCGTCACAGCGTCAAAATCTACAGGCTCGTCCTCGTCAAAAACTTTTACGAAATCCTCTCTTATGAGAAGTCCTTCCTCCATAAGCTCATCAGGCGAAATAAGAAGAGGATTCCCCGCAAATGCCGACGTGGAGGAATAAGGCGAGCCTCCCTCCCCCGAAGGAACCAGGGGAAGCATCTGCCATACACTCTGCCCCGATGCCGCAAGCCAGTCTATAAAACGGTGCGCCTGCGGTCCGATATCTCCTATGCCGTGGGGCGAAGGGAATGATGTAGGGTGCATAAGCACGCCCGCAAGTCTCCTGTACTTTCTCTCATCAGGCCGTGCCTGCAGTACGGCCCCGCTCAGAGGCGCAAGAGTTATGCCAAGCTTTCCTCCCCTGACGGGAATTTCATCTTCTTTGATTTTTCCCGCGCACATAACAGGCTCAAAGACCACGTCATCTGCCGCGAAATCCCCTACAGATATTGAAATCTCATGCTCTATTTCCGTGCTTCGGTTCAGCACGGTAACAAAGACTCCGTTATCTGCAGCCTCTCCAAACACATCTGCTCCATGACGCACAGTGCGTGCGAAAGCGTATATATCTCCGACGCTTGAAAGCTGAATGAATTCTCCCGTCTGCAGCGCCGCATTTCTGCTGCGGAGCTTCACAGCCTCCGCTGCAAACTCACGCAGCTCTCTGTCCCCGTTCTCCCAGTCATAAGGTCCGCGGTTGAAAGGGTCCTTTCCTCCCTGCAGACCGATTTCATCTCCGTAATATATGGACGGCACTCCCGGGAATGTCATCTGCCAGAGCATTGCAAGACGTGCCCGCTTCTGTCCCTGCACCAGCTTTTCCTTCGGCAGTTGGTATGTACCCTGCTCATACTGTGTCTTTTCGTGAAGGTCGGGCATTTCTCCCAGCACAGAAAGAAGGCGCCGTGTGTCGTGGCTGCCCAGAAGGTTCATAAGCGAATAAAAATTATGCTTCGGATAATTTTCCGCAAGGCTCGTAACAATCTTCGCCGCGTGTCCGCCATCGGTTTCACCCAACAGAAAAGAAATTATCGCGTCACGCAGCGGATAGTTCATAACTCCGTCTGCCTCGTGGCCGCAGAGATATGTCCGCAGCTTTCCGTAGCTCACCTTGTGGGAAGCATCCTCCCACACCTCTCCTATAAGAACAGCCTCAGGGTCAGTCTTTTTGAGTTCTTTGTAAAAAGCCTGCGAAAATGCCTCCGGCAGTTCATCCAGAACATCAAGGCGCCAGCCGCTTGTCCCTGCATTGTGCCAATGGTGCAGCACGCTGTCCTCCGAGCGGATTATAAAATCCATATACGACGGTGTCGTTTCTTTTACCGCCGGCAGAACTCCAACGCCCCACCAGCTCGTGTATTTTTTCGGATAATCCTGAAAATCATACCATTCGTAATAAGGAGATTTCTTGGACTCGAATGCTCCCGGTCCTTCGTACGTCCCGAACATATTAAAGTATCTGCTGTCAGCACCCGTATGGCTGAATACTCCGTCCAATATCACCCGTATTCCCATACGCTTCGCGTCCTTGCAGAGCAGGGCAAAATCCTCGTTTGTCCCCAGCATCGGGTCAATTTTCATGTAGTCGCCTGTGTCATAACGGTGACTGCTCTGAGCCTCAAATACAGGATTCAGATAAAGCACTGTTATGCCCAGATCTTTAAGATATAGCAGCTTTTCCCGTATGCCTGCCAGATTCCCTCCGAAGAAATCGTAGGCAAGAATATCTCCGTTCGTGTCGCGGTAATACTGCGGCGTATCGTTCCACATTGTGTGAAGCACCGCACCGCGCTTTGAAGGAACGGGGACTCCCTCCTTCCTAAAAAAACGGTCGGGAAATATCTGATACATCACGGATTTTCTGAACCATGCGGGCGTATCAGCTCCCCTGTCATATACCGTAATCTGAAAAGAAGGAAGCTCATCCTCCGACCAGTCTCCCATACCGCCAAGCTCATCTTTATCCTGCCCGCAGATAAAGCACCGTCCGTCCAGCTCCAGTTCGAAGCGGTACCAGACCAGCGTGCCCTCCTCCGGCATTGACAAAAAGGACGAAAGCCAGATACTTTCGCCCTCTTTTTCTTCTCTGAGCGCAAGGCGCTGTTCTCCCGCGCCGTCACGCCAGATTCTCAGCTCTCCCGATGCCTTGGAGACACCTTCCACGCGCACAGCAAGACGCACACGGCTCCCCGCTTCAACCGCACCCAGCGGATTGCGGAACGCCGCGTTTCTGGAATCATGCTCAACCTTCATGGCAAAGCCCCTTATAAACTCTCACATATTCCTCAGCCGACCGCTTCCAGCCATAATCAGCCGCCATAGCATTACGCGCCAGCAAGCTCCATGCCGTCATGTCCTTATAAAGGCTCAGAGCGCGTTTTATCGTAAAGAGCAGCTCATGAGCATTATAGTTCGGGAAAACAAAGCCGTTGCCCTCACAGGTCAGTTTATCATATGTCTG
This sequence comes from Schwartzia sp. (in: firmicutes), assembly GCA_024691625.1. Classification (GTDB taxonomy): domain Bacteria; phylum Bacillota; class Negativicutes; order Selenomonadales; family Selenomonadaceae; genus Schwartzia. Next base: position 2,662 of record JAILNL010000025.1, on the reverse strand, counting down.
TACCGTATCCTTCAGCCCTCCGGTAGCCCGCACAATCGGAACAGCCCCGTACCGCATGGCAATAAGCTGTCCGATACCGCATGGCTCATACTTGGAGGGCATGAGGAATATATCCGATGCCGCGTAAATACGCTGCGCCAGCTCAGACGCAAAGGAAAGATTCACAGATACCTTATCCGGATGGCGCCATGCAAGCTCACGGAACCATGCCTCATATACAGCATCTCCCACGCCCAGCAGTACAAACTGCATATTTTCCTGGGACAGAAGCTCGTCGATTATACGCATGACCAGGTCGAGTCCTTTGGCCTCCACCAGACGCGTTACCATGGCGATAAGCGGTGCGCGCCGGTTTTCCGGAAGTCCCAGCTGATGCTGCAGCGCTACCTTGTTTTCGATTTTCATACGGATTTCCTGAGCATTATACGGATAGACAAGGCGGCGGTCCGTCTGCGGGTCAAAGCTGTCGTTGTCTATGCCGTTAACAATACCCATGAGCTTGCCCGCTTCCGCACGGGACCGAAGAAGCTCATGCAGGCCTTCACCAAAATACTCGTACTGGATTTCCTCCGCGTACGTACGGCTGACGGTGGTAACCATATCCGCGTAAACAATACCGCCCTTCATAAAGTTCACGGCATCGTAATACTCAAGGTCTCCATTATTGAAATACTCCCAGTCAAGGCCGAGCACATCAGGCATTATCCCCTTGTCGAACACACCCTGGTATTTAAGATTATGGATTGTGAAGACACTTCGTACGGACTCATAACGGCTGTCGCCCATATGCTCGAGTCTCAGCAGCACAGGCACAAGCGCCGCATGCCAGTCGTTGGAGTGAAGGATATCCGGGAAGAAATCCAGCACACCCATTGCCGTCAGCACACCGCGGGCAAAAAACGAGAAACGCTCCGCATCGTCAAATTCCCCGTAAAGTCTGTCTCTCCTGAAATAATCCTCGTTATCGATAAAATACCATGTCACGCCGTCCTCTTTGAGACAGTCGATGCCCAGAAACTTTCTGCGCCATGCAACGGGAATCTCCCCGCTCCAGAGGTGCTCCATTCTTTCACGGTATTCCTGCGGTATCTGATAGTATTTCGGAATAAACACACGTACATCGTGTCCCAAAGCAGCAAGCGCTTTAGGCAGTGCCCCCGCCACATCAGCAAGGCCGCCGGTCTTTACAAAAGGCACCGCTTCTGATGCCACAAAACCGATCTTCATTCCTGGTCCCTCCTATTGCAGGCGTGCGCTCTTTTTCAGATCAGCACGCGGTTCCTCTTTTTCCCTGCGAAGCTTCAGATATACCGTCGCCAGTGGCGGCAGCGTCAGCACCAGCGACTGCTCACGCTCCTGCCACGGCACAGGCTCCGTTTCAAGCTCGCCTGTATTTCTCACGCCCGAGCCGCCCCAGCGTTCCTCGTCCGTGTTGAAAACCTCTTCGTAAAAACCCTCGCGCGGCGCTCCGATACGGTAACCGTGCCACACCTCCGGAGTGAAATTGCACACTGCAATGACAAAATCAGCGCCGTCTCTCGTTTTTCTGATGAAGGAAATGACGCTCTGATCCACGTCCTTGCAGTCAATCCACTCGAAGCCGCTCCAGTCGAAATCCACCTGCCACATAGCAGGCTCCCTGACATAAAATTCGTTCAGCGCCGCCGAGCAGTCCGACATCTTTTTATGCATATCGTATTGCTCAACCAGATGCCAGTCCAGGCTGTCGTCAAAATTCCACTCTATGAACTGCCCGAACTCGCCGCCCATGAACAGAAGCTTTTTACCGGGGTGTGCCAGCCAGTATCCGAAAAATCCGCGGAGTCCCGCAAATTTCTGCCAGTAATCGCCGGGCATCTTGCTTATGAGCGAGCATTTCCCGTGTACCACCTCATCATGGGAAAGCGGAAGAACGAAATTCTCCGAGAAAGCGTACATCAGCGAGAATGTCAGCTTGTTTTGCTCCCACTTGCGATATACAGGGTCCAGCTTCATATACTCGAGCACATCATTCATCCAGCCCATGTTCCACTTATAGTTAAATCCCATTCCTCCCTGATCAACAGGGTGGGATATAAGCGGCCAGTCAGTTGATTCCTCTGCCAGCATGAGCGCTCCAGGGTGCTCCTTGAATACTGCAATATTGAGCTTTTTGATGAACTCCATTGCCTCGAGATTTCCGGTTCCTCCGAACTTATTCGGAATCCATTCGCCTTCCTCGCGGCCGTAATTCAGATAAAGCATATTCGCCACAGCGTCAATGCGGAGTCCGTCTATGTGATATTCCTCGAACCAGAACAAAGCGTTGGATATGAGGAAGCTCTGCACCTCCGTGCGCCCGTAATCGAAATTCGTCGTTCCCCAGCCCTTGTTCTCAGCACGCTGCGGGTTATCCGATTCATAGAGATTTGGTCCGTCAAAACGGCGCAGCCCCTCATCATTGTTGCAGAAATGGCCCGGCACCCAGTCCATTATGATGCCGATTCCCCTCTGATGGGCGCAGTCAACGAAAAATTTGAAATCATCAGGAGTCCCGTAACGGCTGGTAACTGCAAAATACCCTGTAGCCTGATACCCCCAGGAACCGTCGTAGGGGTGCTCGCAGAGAGGCATAAGCTCTATATGCGTATAATGCATGCTGACAGCGTAATCTATGAGCTCT
>JAILNL010000053.1 GCA_024691625.1 Schwartzia sp. (in: firmicutes) | reverse complement strand
AGCGGATTTTGAAGAATTTCCTCAAGGATTTTGTCCGTGCTTTCGCTGCGCCCGCCCTCGGGGTCCCATGTTTCGGGATTATGACACTCGAGGCAGTGATGGGGGCAGCCCTGCGTAAAGATTGTATACCTGTAGCCGTCTCCGTCTACGACCGAATCATCGACGAGACCGGCGATGCGTAAAAGCATAATTAGTCCTCCAAAGAATTGCAGTAAGTCAGTAAGGAAACACTGATTGAATGAGTTTTAGGCATTGTTAGGAGATTTTTTCGAGTGACAAGGAAAAGCGCGCGAAGTCGTAGCAGCGCTACGTCAAGTGTGCTTTGACATAGTGAATCGGAAAAAGCTCCAACAAGGACAAAAGGAGGATAGCTGCGTTTCCTTGAAAAAGAAGGCCTTTCCACGGCTGGGAAAGGCCTTTGCGCGCCGGATGTGTCGAAGTCCGTCACGGTCTTCAAAATCCTTCGCCTATACTATAGAGAGGGAGAGGGATAAAATGAGACTTATTCAGTGGAGCTTTAGTGCCCACTGAATTTAGTCGAATTTGTCCAGGGCGTTATTGGTGCTTATCTCTCGCTTAATAAGCGGGAGATTTAGCACCAATTAGCATCGGATAAAATAAAACAAATAAAATAGATTAGTGCATGAGGCTGTGTTTAACGCGGTCATGCTCTTCGGCACGTTTAGCGTTATTCCAGCGGTCGATTGTTCCGACGAGATACCCCGTGATGCGGCGGATACGCTCAAATTCCTGAGGGCGGAGCGTGTAGTCCAGCGCAACATTTCCGTCCGGTGCGCCTGTGATTTCAAGCGATGCGAGCGTTTCTCCGATATTCTGCTCCTCAATGTAGTTCATGTAGGAGAGAATTTCCTTCTCGGAGATGTCGTCGATGTCCTTGATGGTAACTTCAATTCCGTTTACGTTCATGAGAATCCTTCCTTTCATTTTTGTTTCGTATCAATCATCGCAGCATGAAGCACGCGGAATGACAATATGATGACGATGCTCCTCGGCGCTTCTTCCGCAGCGCGGGCAGACATTGTCAATGATTCCGTTGTAGCCGCAGACAGGATCACGGTCTACAGGGTGATTTACAGAGCCGTAGCCGATGCCGTTGTCATGCATACAGCGGATAATTGCTTCGAATGCCTTGAGGTTCTTCGAAGGGTCGCCGTCCATCTCAACATAGCTGATATGACCGGCATTTGTGAGGTTGTGGTACGGTCCCTCCAGCTGTATTTTCTTTGCAGCCGAAATCGGGAAATATACAGGAACATGGAAGCTGTTCGTGTAGTAAGCCTTGTCCGTAACACCCTCGATATTGCCATAGCGCTGGCGGTCGATACGGAGGAAACGTCCGGAAAGACCTTCCGCAGGGGTGGCAATAAGACCAAAGTTAAGGCCCGTGCGCTTGGATTCCTCGTCCATACGCTTGCGCATATGACCGACGATGGAAAGACCGAGACGCTGAGCTTTGTCGGATTCGCCGTGATGCTTGCCGATAAGTGCCTTGAGGCATTCGGCAAGACCGATGAAGCCCATGGTAAGAGTTCCGTGCTTCAAAATCTCGGCAACGGAGTCATCCGGTCCGAGCTTCTCGGAATCAATCCAAACACCCTGTCCCATGAGGAACGGGTAGTTGCGGCATTTCTTTGAGCACTGTACCTTGAAACGGTGCAGGAGCTGACGGATAATAAGGTCCGTCATTTCATCGAGGCTCTTGTAGAACTCTTCAAGATCTCCCTTTGCCTCGATTGCGAGACGGGGCAGATTTACGCTTGTAAAGCTCAGATTGCCGCGTCCGCAGGTGACTTCGCGGTTCGGGTCATAGACATTACCCATGACACGTGTGCGGCAGCCCATGTACGCAACCTCGGAGTTGTAGTCTCCGGCACGGTAGTACTGCTTGTTAAAAGGTGCATCAAGGAAGCTGAAATTCGGGAAAAGACGCTTTGCGCTTGTCTTGATTGCTTCCTGGAAAATATCGTAGTTCGGGTCGCCAGGATTGTAGTTGACGCCTTCCTTGACCTTGAAAATCTGAACAGGGAAGATAGGCGTTTCGCCTTCACCGAGACCGGAAACCGTAGCCTTCAGCAGGTTCTTCATGACCATACGTGCTTCCGGCGAGGTATCTGTACCGTAGTTTACGGAGCTGAACGGAACCTGCGCGCCTGCACGGGAATTCATCGTGTTAAGGTTGTGGATGAATGCTTCCATAGCCTGATATGTAGCGTGGTCAGTAGAAGCTATTGCAGTTTTGACGGCAAAATCATGAGCCTGCGCCGTACGCTCTGCACTGATGGGCTGGTAGCCGTGCTGTGCCTGATGAGCCGGCAGGAATTCCATGAGCTTCTGTTTGTATGCGTCGACATTGCTCAGTGTGATGTCGAGTGAAACGCTGTTTTTGATTTCCTTTGCCAAAAGATTTGCATCTTCGAGTGACATATCCATCATCGCGCAGAAATATTCGGCGAGATGCGCAAAATACTGCTTGCGGAATGTTTTTCTTACGCCCGGTGCCATGGAGTAGTCGAAGTTAGGAATCGACTGTCCTCCGTGCATCTCATTCTGGTTCGCCTGAATAGCGATACAGCCGAGAGCAGCGTATGAACGGATGTCGTTTGGCTCGCGGAGACAACCGTGACCTGTGGAGAAGCCGCCCTTGAAAAGCTTCAAAAGGTCAATCTGGCAGCAGGTTTCCGTGAGCATATAAAAATCCATGTCATGGATGTGAATATCGCCGTTCAGATGTGCAGCAGCAATATCCTTAGGAAGGATACGGTGCGTAATGAAGTACTTCGAACCCTCGGAGCCGTATTTGAGCATCGTGCCCATTGCCGTATCAGCGTCAATGTTCGCGTTCTCACGTTTGAGGTCGGCATCCTTTGCGTTCTTGTAGGTCAGCTCATCATAGATATCCATGAGGTCAACCTCAGCCTCGCGGATACGTGTGTGTGCCGCACGGTAAAGGATGTATGCTTTGGCGGTCGATGCGTAATTCTTTTTGATGAGCGCACGCTCAACAGCATCCTGAATATACTCGACGCCCGGAATTTCCTTATCAGAGACCTGCTCGATAACAGCCTTTGTCAAAGCTGTGAGCTCTCTCTTTGTAAATGTGTTGTCCGTAGACTCCATGTTTGCCTTGCGAATGGCGTTGGTAATCTTTTCCTCATCGAATACAACAACGTCTCCGTTTCGCTTGCGGATCTGTTTGATCTTGGTCAATAAAGTTCGCCCCTGTCTTAAACGGCCCCTCGCCGCTTTCGTTTGTATTCAATCTGATTGGATTATACAATATCTAGTAGCTAGCGTCAATGGAGGGACAATATATGGGTGTTATGGTATATGAAGTTATCCACATTGATGCAAAATTTTGAATAATTATGAAACGGCGTATATATAGGAAAAGTCAAGGTGTAAGGGAAAGTTATCCACGTTATACACAGGCCGGTATGTGTATAACCTTTTTTAATTGTGGAAAAAGAAAGGGAAAAAAGGCCCTTATTTATTTTATCCTGCTGTTAAAATAAAAAATTTTCATAGAGCGTTTGTACGAAAAAATTGCGTACAAATCAACAGAAAAGAAAAATCCGTGCGATGGAAAAACCGCACGGATTTCAAAATTATTTGTCCTGTATGATTGTCCGGATCGGATACGGAATGACGATGCCTTCCTCGCGGTAGCGTTTTGTGAGCTCTTTTATGAAGCGGTGCTTCAAAAGATTTTGGTTTGCCAGCTGCTTCGCGTGAAGGATAACGTTAAAGTTTATTGATGAATCGCCGAAGGTGTGAAAGAAAACCTTGGGGTCTTCAATCTCTCCCGTACGGTAGCCGTCAACAATTTCAAGCATGACGGCGCGGGCAACCTCAAGAGTCACTTCCTCTACACGGTCAAGATCGCTGCCGTATTCTACGCCCACAGGAATGACAACTGCAAGATGGGGACTTGGGTTGTCGTAGTTTGTGAGAATCGCTGCGGCGATATTTTTGTTCGGCACGATGATGGTGTTGTTTGTTACTGTTAGGAGAATCGTATATCTCCAGCGTATATCTTTGACCTCGCCTGATTCGCCGGATGCGAGACATATATGGTCACCTATGCGTACCTGATTGGAAAGTATCAGATGAAGTCCGGAGAACAGATTTGAAAGAGAGTCCTGCAGACCGAGTGCAACAGCAAGACCGCCGACACCGAGAGCGGTAAGAATCGGGGCTATGGATATACCGAAATATCCGAGGATAGTAACGATGCCGAAGCTGTATACGATGAGATTGATAAAATTTGAAAGCAGTGTGCTTGATGAGTTTGTGCTGGTAAGCTCCTTCGTATGAACCTGTACGAAGTGCTCTGCCACGCGGGCGGCTACCCTTGTAATGGAGAATACTATGATAGCAAAAAGCGCGTAGGAAAGAAGCTGCTCAACAGGCTCAGGCAGGTTCAGCGTGCGGATGGTCCAGTAAACACCGATACCGAAGCACCAAAGACGCGGAAGTCCCTT
>JAILNL010000050.1 GCA_024691625.1 Schwartzia sp. (in: firmicutes) | reverse complement strand
CTGAACCGGTATCTCCGCAGTATTTTCCGCAGCGTAAGCAAACGGCATAACCGCAAATGTCCCCACAGCCACCGCAGCCGCTATCGCCCTACGAACTGATTTTTTCATTCCCATTAACATTCCCTTCTCCGTCAAATGACGATTCCCCATAAACTTTAGTGAATATCTTTGCTTTTTACCACATCAACCATTTTAATATAACTAATACTTTCATAAATCTTTCAAAAGTACTGATTTTCCCGAGTTTTTTCTCCGTTTTTCAATCATTTCCCTAGACAATTTGTACCAAAAAACAAAAATACCACCTTGTGTATAAAAAAAGATTGTCACCCGAAATCTTCCGGGCAGCAATCTTTTATGTTCGTATTTACAAACAAAACTTTATGTTTAGAATTACAAACATAAAGCGCTAACACCATCATTCATACATGCACGGCAAATCCACAAGGCGTATATTTTCCCTCACGGCACTTGCTGCCTATATTGAACTTCAATTTTATGTCAATAATTAAAAACATTAAAACAGATAAATCAATCACAATCTTTCTCAGACTGCCACATCAAAAACACTCTAACTCATACAGGATTTTTCAAGTCCGCATAGAAATATAACACTGACGAAAGGAGCAGAACTATGAAAAACATACTGCAAAAAAGCCTAATCCTTATCACTGTAGTCTGGCTGCTTGCCGAGGCGGCAGTTTCAGAAGCCTCGTGGCGGCTAGACGAGGATCCTGCGCTCACGGAGCCGCGCAATTTCCGCATGTCCTCCGATGACTGGCGGATAACCCCGGATGGAGGGGCCCCTGCTCGCGCAGGGTTGGAAAATCTTCGCATATCAGGCAGCGCCCAGCCCACCGCCGACATCTTTGCCAAGCTTTACTCTATTCTTTCAGATGCCGCACCAGGCGCACCCATCTATGATGTGGACCTGCAGCAGGAATCCCACGGCTTTGCAGACGGGATTCCCGTGAGCTGGTACGAGGAAATGAATCAGGCAAACGAAGGAAAAACCATTGCAGAAGCTGCGTATGACGAAACAACCCGTCTATCAGAACTCGCAGGAAATACAACGACCTTCTCCCCCGAAGGCAAAAGCGATACCAAACGCTTCGATGCCGTAACCTTCGCACCCCAAAATGTGCAAAACGAAAAAGAAATTGTCGAGGCAATCGGGTTCCGATACGTACGTTTTTATGTAACCGACAGAAAATATCCCGACACGGCGACAATCGAAGCCTTCCTCGACTTCGTCGAATCCCTCCCCGACAATGCCTGGGTTCATTTTCACTGTCATGCGGGACATGGACGCACCACATCCTTTATGGCGATGTACGACATGATCCGCAACCCCGACATTCCGTTTGAAGAAATCATAAAACGGCAGTACCTCCTCGGCGGCAGTGACCTGACCGCTCTGAAAAATGACGCCCGCAAAAACGAATGGGGAGCCCAACGTCTTGAGCTCCTGCAGAATTTCTCCCGCTATATCCGCGCCAAACATGCCGGAGAAACAGCACTCCGCTGGGGCGAATGGATTGCATCGCAAGGCTTATAACGGATGTGCTAAACAGCATCTGGCTTTAAACCTCTTAAGTGAAAAATTTTTTAGCAGGAAACAATCTGCAAACTCCCTTGAAAAAGTGTGCAGTTTTGCATAAAACTCCCTTGAAAAAGTGTGCAGTTTTGCATAAAACTCCCTTGAAAAAGTGTAAAAATCTCAAAAAAGTCCCTTGAAAAAATGTAATAAACGGATATATGGGAGCTTTTTTGACGGAGATTTGACATCAGCATCAAACAACCCGGCACAAAAAAAACACCATCCAAAAGTTTGGATGGTGATTTTTTGCTTAACTCACGCAGCAGCTTTTGCCGCTGTTTTCTTCTGCCAGAACAGTACAACGAGAAGCACGACAAGGCCGATTGCATCTGTTTCCATGCCCGGCTTGATAAGAAGCAGGGCTCCTGCCGCCGCCACTATGCGGAGCCATACCGCCATATGCGTGAAGAGGTATCCCTCGACGGATACTGCAATCAGGAACACGCCTACGCACGCGCTGGCTGCAACCCAAGCACCCTCTGCCAATGTCGTATTGATGAGCATAAGCTGAGGAGCATAGACGAACATGAATGGCACGATAAAGCCCGCTATCGCCAGCTTAACCGACGCAACGCCCGTCTTCATGGGATTTCCTCCCGAGAGTCCTGCCGCCGCGAAGGACGCCAAAGCTACAGGCGGTGTCAGGTTTGCAAACATTGCATAGTAGAAGGAGAACATGTGGGCCGCGCCTGCAGGTATTCCGAGCTTGGCAAGCGCCGGAGCCGCAATGGTCGCCGTTATGATATATGCAGGAATCGACGGCAGTCCCATGCCGAGAATCATGCAGGTAATCATAGTAAAGAAAAGCGTGAAGAGCAGGCTTGTAGAGCCCAGTGCAATGATAGTGTTAGCCATGGTCAGACCGAAGCCCGTCTTGGAGCAGACACCTATAATGATACCTACGCAGGCGCAGGCAACAGCAACAGAGACCGTCTGCTTCGCGCCGTTGGCAAGGGCATCAAGAAAGCCTGAAAGGCTCATGCGTGTCTCCTTGCGGAACATTGAAACCACAATGGTGACAAGGATTGTCATTACTGCAGAGAAAATGACCGTTGTCCCGGAGAAGAACAGCATATAGAGCAGGAAAAGAACAGGCAGCAGCAGGTGGCTGCGGCACTTCATAACTTCACTTGTTTTCGGAAGCTGGTCTTTAGGCAGACCCACAAGACCGTCCTTTGATGCTCTGAGATGCACCTGCAATACGATACTCAAATAATAGAGCAGCGCAGGAATAGCCGCCCATGTGATGATTGTCGAGTACGGGACACTTATCATTTCTGCCATGATGAATGCCGCAGCGCCCATAATAGGCGGTAAAAGCTGTCCGCCTACTGAGGCAGCCGCTTCTACGGCTCCCGAAAATTCCTTTGAATACCCTGTCTTTTTCATCAGAGGAATCGTGAAGGCACCCGTGGTAACTACGTTTGCTACCGCCGAACCGTTGATTGACCCGAGGAAGCCCGAGGCAATAACAGAGACCTTTGCCGGGCCGCCCTTTGTGTGTCCTGCCAGAGCCAGGGCAATATCGTTGAAAAACTGCCCCATGCCGCATTTAGACATTACTGTACCAAAGAGGATAAAGAGGAAGATGTAGCTGGCAGCTACGCTTACGGACGTGCCGTAAATACCCTCTGTGTTCGCGAAGAAATGGTTGGAAAGAGATGCCCAGTCATAGCCGCGGTGCATGAACATACCCGGGAACTCGCGCCCGAAAAGTCCATAGATGATAAACACCACGGAAAGAATGGTCAGC
>JAILNL010000049.1 GCA_024691625.1 Schwartzia sp. (in: firmicutes) | reverse complement strand
TGACGATTGCCTGCGTATATGCAGACATGAGGTCTTCCTTTCCTTCCCACGAAGGAAAATCACAATACTGGCATTTCTTCTTGCAGAATGGGATGTGAATGTAGACTCCGTAGCTCATCAGTGAATTTTCAAGACCGCCATGAAAGCCTCCTGCGGTATCTCGACGCTGCCGACTGCCTTCATGCGCTTCTTGCCCTCCTTTTGTTTTTCTAGCAGCTTACGTTTGCGCGATATATCGCCGCCGTAACATTTAGCCAGGACGTCCTTGCGGAATGCCCGGACGTTTTCACGCGCAATGATTTTGCTTCCGACCGCCGCCTGAATCGGAATCTCAAACATCTGCTTCGGGATAATTTCCTTGAGCTTCGCCGCAAGCTGACGTCCACGGTAAGCCGCGTGATCCGCGAAGACAATTGTTGAAAGAGCATCGACGGGCTCTCCGTTCAGGAGGATGTCGAGTTTCACGAGCTTCGCCGGCTGATAGTCGGCCAGCTCATAGTCCAGCGATGCGTATCCACGTGTTGTTGACTTCAATATATCAAAGTAATCGTAAATGATTTCACTCAGAGGAATATGGTACGTCAGCATGACGCGGTTAACATCAAGATAATCCATGCTCTTGTACTCACCGCGCTTATCCTGCGATACCTGCATGACAGCACCGACGTAATCGTTCGGCACGATGACTGTTGCCTTTACAAAAGGTTCTTCCATAAAATCTATTTCCTGCGGAGTCGGAAGCTTTGCCGGGTTGTCCACGGCAATCATCGTTCCGTCCGTCTTATGGACATGGTAGATAACGCTTGGCGCTGTTGTGATAAGCTTCAGCTTATACTCGCGTTCCAAACGTTCCTGAATAACATCCATATGAAGAAGCCCCAAAAATCCGCAGCGGAATCCAAAGCCCAGCGCCAGCGATGTCTCAGGCTCGAAAACAAGGGCCGCATCATTCAGCTGAAGCTTTTCAAGAGCATCCTTGAGGCTGTCATAATCCGCGCTGTCCACAGGATAAAGGCCGCAGTAAACCATAGGCGTAACACCGCGGTAGCCCGGCAGAGGTTCTGCTGTTGGATTTTCCTCCGTCGTAATGGTATCGCCAACACGCACGTCACGCACATTTTTCAGGCTTCCTGCCACATATCCTACATCGCCGGATGCAAGCTGCGGCACCTCAACAGGAGCAGGACGGAAGCAGCCTACCTCCGTAACGTCAAACACCTTGCCCGTCGCCATCATCTTGAGCTTGGTGCCCTTTTTCATTTTTCCTTCCATAAGACGGACATGGGCGATAACGCCCTTATAAGCATCAAAATAAGAATCGAAGATAAGAGCTTTAAGCGGTGCATCGTCATCACCCTGCGGTGCAGGAATACGCTCTACAATTGCTTCCAGTATATCCTCGATACCGATACCTGTCTTTGCAGATGCGAGAATAGCATCTGAAGCGTCAAGTCCGATTACATCTTCAATTTCTTTTTTCACTTTTTCCGGGTCCGCGCTGGGCAGATCAACTTTGTTTATAACAGGAATAATTTCCAGGTCGTGCTCGAGCGCCATGTAAACATTTGCAAGCGTCTGAGCCTCAACGCCCTGCGTCGCGTCAACAACAAGCAGCGCGCCCTCGCAGGCAGCAAGACTTCGTGAAACCTCGTATGTAAAGTCGACATGACCCGGTGTATCGATAAGATTCAGCTCGTATGTCTCGCCGTTCTTTGCTTTATAATTGAGGCGTACAGTCTGCGCCTTTATTGTGATGCCTCGTTCGCGTTCAAGGTCCATGGAGTCAAGGACCTGCGCCTCCATTTCGCGCTCTGAAAGCGTCCCCGTATTCTCAATCAGACGGTCGGCCAGTGTGGACTTTCCGTGGTCGATATGCGCTATGATTGAAAAGTTGCGGATATTTTTAGTCTGCATGTAATTCTATTTCCCCTTTTGTTTCTTCTGTAACAAGTACGCAAAAATCATCACGTCATTACATTAGTATATCATAGGCTTTTCATTGAGTTCAAATTCTCCATGCAAAAACAGCATCCTGCTTCAAGGGGATGAAACAGAATGCTGTTTGATTGAATTATTTTTTCTTTTTGTCTGATTTCTTATCTGATTTTTTATTTGTGTCGGCTTTGAGATCCGGATTTTCCGACGGAATTTCCTGGAATGTCTGCAGGCCGAGACGATATACTACCGTATGCGTGTCTGTCAGGTCAGGATTGTCGATAAGCTCAACGGCAAAATTACCGCCAAGCTGTCCGCGGAAGAATGTGCGGATTGTCTGTGTATCAGAATGAAGCGTACCGTCGACTTTGCCGTCTCCATTTTCATCAACTTCCCAATCCTTTGCGGTAACAGCGTAAAGGCCGAGCTTTCCGTCACCAAGGACATCAGCAAGACGGACAAACTCATACGGCACCGTCTTCATAAGATTGTTGAGATATGCCTGCTGCTCAGCTTCGGATTTCTGTGCCAGATCCTTCGGCAGAGTGCTGTCATCGAATGCTTTGCACTGAATTACCCAGGCATTTTTGATGTCGTAGCCTTCGCTTTCAAAAACCAGGACCTCACCGTATGCCTCTTCATCAAGCATGCTGGCAGGAATAACCGCATCCGGCTTTTTCGGGCAGATAATGGAAAAACCGAAACGGCTGCTCGTATACTGATAGCCCTGCTGCTTATACATCTCAAGTGCCTCTTCAGGAGAAAGCATTTTGTTAGCTTCTGCAGTTTCTTCCGCAGCTGCAGGTGCTTCCTCTGCGAATGCGGCCGTAGGAGCCGCCAGCGTAAATGCCGTCATTCCGGCTGCAATTGTCATCAGTACAGTTTTTTTCAAATTCATAGGATAACCTCCTCAAATTTTTATCTTCTTGCCTGACTTTCTGTATTATATCAACCTGATATTGTATTTTATCTGAAAACTTATCCTTTTTTCAATGCCCTGCAAAGCATATACAGGGCCTCATCAGCAGCTGCTTCCTTAATTTCATGTCTTGTCCCTGTGAACCGGAACTCGTGCACTACGGTTTCATCAGCGGAAGCAATCCCGATATAGACAAGTCCCAGAGGTTTTTCTTCCGAAATCCCCGGCCCGGCGTTTCCTGTGACGCTCAACGCATAATCCGCTCCCAGCTTTTTGCGCGCGCCTTCTGCCATTTCCGCGGCAGTTTCCTTCGACACAGCCCCAACCGCTGCGAGTGTCTCACGTCTGACACCAAGTACCTCTGCCTTGACTTCGTCCGTATATGAGACAACCGCCCCTTTAACGTAGGCAGAGCTTCCCGGCACATCCGTAAGACGGCTTGTAAGAAGTCCTCCCGTACAGGATTCCGCGCAGGCTACTGTTTTTTTATTGGACGCAAGAAGCTCCCCCGCAGCGCTCTCAGGAAGTTTTTCACCGTGGACTGGCATAGTCATTTCTTTTCTCCCACAGGTTCGCCTACAACATCATAGGTAAAGCCCTGAATGACACGTACACGTACAACATCCCCCGGCTGACTGTCCGTGTCACCTTCTATATAGACCTGACCGTCGACCTCAGGCGCTTCGCGGTAAGAACGTCCAACTGCAATCGTCGGTTGTTCTTCGTCCCTGCCTTCAACAAGTACATCAAGCTCTTTGCCTTCAAGCGACTGATTGATTTCCTCGGAAATTTTACTCTGAATGCTCATCAACTCGTGATAGCGCTCCTGCATAACCTCCTCAGGAACCTGTCCTTCCATGCTGTACGCAGGCGTATCCTCTTCACGGGAATACGTGAAGATTCCTACCTTATCAAAACGCTGCTCCATAAGGAATTTGCGAAGCGTCTGATAATGCGCATCCGTTTCTCCCGGGAAGCCCACAATAAAGGTAGAGCGGACCGTAACTTCCGGAATGCGTTCACGGATTTTCTTAAGAAGATTTTCTATGGATTCGCGCGTATCCGCACGGTGCATACGGCGCAGGATAGCATCATGCGCATGCTGCAGAGGCAGATCCACGTATTTCGCAATCTTCGGCTCAGATGCAATAACATCAATGAGCTCATCGGTAAAGAACCGCGGGTATGAATAAAGCGTGCGTATCCACTTGATTCCGTCAATCTTGCAAAGCTCCTTCAAAAGCTCAGCAAGGCGCGGCTTTTTATAAAGGTCGCGGCCGTAGTTCGTCGTATCCTGCGCAATGAGGTTGATTTCTTTAACCCCATCTGCCGCAAGGCGTTTTACTTCCTCGACGATATCCTCAAACTTACGGCTGCGGTAGTGACCGCGAACCATCGGAATTGCACAGAATGCGCAGTTGTTGTCGCAGCCCTCTGCAATCTTGACATAAGCCGTATATGTAGGTGTTGTCATAATGCGTGGCATACGGGCATCATATATGATTTCGGACTCCCCTGCGATAACAACGCGGTTTCCCTTCATTGTTTCATCAACAGCTTCCATTATGCGCTGCCATGCACCTGTACCGATAATAGCATCGGCCTCAGGCATTTCATCCAGCAGCTGCTGTCCGTAACGCTGTCCGAGACAGCCTGCCACAATAAGCGAGCGGCAACGTCCGCTGTTTTTATAATCAGCCATATTAAGGACGGTAGTGATTGAC
>JAILNL010000163.1 GCA_024691625.1 Schwartzia sp. (in: firmicutes) | reverse complement strand
GCACGAGAACGGCGGAAATCACCCTTGCGCTGGGAAGCATCCAGAGTAACCTGATCGCCGGTGTAAGCATGAATTGTAGTCGTAATACCACTCTGAATCGGAGCCAGCTTATGAAGTGCCTTTGCCATAGGAGCAAGGCAGTTCGTCGTGCAGGACGCAGCGGAAATAATCGTATCACTTGCCTTCAGAATCTCATGGTTGACATTGTAAACAACCGTAGGAAGATCCTTGCCTGCCGGGGCGGAAATAACAACCTTTTTCGCGCCTGCATCGATATGCTTCTGTGCTTTTTCCTTGGACGTGTAGAAGCCCGTGCACTCGAGAACAACATCTACGTCGTGCTTGCCCCACGGAATATTCGTCGCATCGCGTTCGCCGTAGCGTGCAATCTTTTTGCCGTTGACGATAAGATGATTTTCATCTGCACCCGTCTCGTACTTGTACATGCCCTGCGTAGAATCATACTTCAGAAGGTGCGCAAGGAGCTTTGGCTCGGCCGGGTCATTAACTGCGACGACCTCATACCCCGGTTCATCGAACATGTGACGGAAAGCCAAACGTCCGATACGTCCGAATCCATTGATTGCTACTTTTACTGCCATAATATTAGTTCCTCCTACGTATGTTGGTTTAAGTATTGTTTTCTTATTTATCCGAAAATAATCTCTTTCCCTATAATATAATAGAAAACAGTCCATTGTCAAATGCTTTTCCCTTAAAAACAGTGCAAAAAAGCAGGCAAAAACTTTCGCTCTCTGCCTGCTTTCGTTACACCCATAAGGGTTCAATTCGAATGGAATTTATTTCGTTTTACGACTTGACGTTTTCTTTTTCCAGCTTCAAAAGTGCCTGCACAAGAATCGCACATTCAAGACGCTTTTTCTGAATCTCGCAGCCCACCTCATACGGCTCACGAATATCTCCGTGGAACAAATCCGCATTCGCATGGCAGCCGCCGCTGCAGTAGAATCTAACCCAGCAGTCACGGCATTTCGGCTTGTTCAGCACATGGCTCTCGCGGAAATACTGAGGAAGGTCCTTGCTTGTGACACCCTCGTCCAGAGAACCCAGACGATATTTCTCACGTCCAACGAACTGATGGCATGGATAAAGGTCTCCGTTCTCTGCCACCGCAAAGTACTCATGCCCCGCGCCGCAGCCTGAAAGACGCTTCGCAACACACGGGCCGTTGGAAAGATCCATATTGAAATGGAAGAAGAAAAAGCCCTTTCCCTCACGGTGGCGCTTCATATACGCCTCAGTAAGACGGTCATATTCCTCGTTGATACGCGGAAGGTCTTCCTCAGTGAAGCCCAACGGGCTGTCCTTTAACACTACAGGCTCCATGGAAAGAATATCAAAGCCTGCGTCGTTCATGGAAAGTACATCCTCCGTGAAATCCATGCTGTTTTTCGTATACGTTCCGCGCAGGAAGGTATAAACGCCGCGGTAATCATAGTTTCCGCCCTTGCGGCTGTCGAGACATTTTTTGAAATTCTTCACAACACGGTCGTAGGTTCCGTTGCCGCCCACGTCAGGGCGCATGGCGTCGTGAACCTCCTTGCGCCCGTCAAGAGACAGCACCAGGGAGAAATCGTTTTCGTTGAGCCACTTGATGTTGTCGTCATTGAGCAGCATTCCGTTTGTCGTGAGAGTGAGCTTTATCTTCTTTCCTGTTTCTTTTTCCCGCTGACGGACATACTCCGTAACAGCTTTGACCGTCTTCATGTTCATGAGAGGCTCCCCGCCGAAGAAATCCATCTCACAGTGCTTTCTCGGACCGCTTTTTTCAATAAGGAAATCCACGGCCTTTTTACCTGTCTCCGGGGACATAACCGCGCGCTCCTGTCCGTAGCTGCCGCCGTCGCCGAAGCAGTATTTGCAGCGCAGATTGCAATCCTGCGCAATCATAAGGCAGAGGGATTTTACTATACCTGTCTGCGCAAAGGTAGGCGGAATATCAATGTCCGGAGCGAAAAGCTGCTGCATCTTCATGAGCTCATGAAGCTCTGAAAGCGCCTCCGTCAGGTCCTCCTTCGGGTACTTGCCGTCCAGAGCCTTCAAAACCTCATCATCATTCGTGCCGTCAAAGGTATCCATCATATCGTAAATCATCTTATCAATGACATGCACCGCGCCGCTGTTTATATCCAGCAAAATGTACGTGCCATTCTGCTCAAACTTGTGAATCCTGTCCTTCATCATAATCTCCTAACGAAATATTCATGAGAATCACTAATTAGGTCAATCAGTGGTTCCTTAACACAAAAAAGGAGCGCCGCCGAAAAGCAGCACTCCTTTTCCCGACCTGTCTTACTTCTCGCAAACCTGATTTCCTACCGTGCAGGAAGTCTTGCATGCCGACTGGCAGGATGCCTGGCACTCGCCGCAGCCGCCTTTACCAACCGAAGCCTGAAGCGTCGG
>JAILNL010000147.1 GCA_024691625.1 Schwartzia sp. (in: firmicutes) | reverse complement strand
GACATTTACAGTTTCTCCTTACAATTTGGTGTCATAAAAAACGGCTTCATCGGACTCCACAAATGACACCACTTACAATTTGGTGTCATTTCAGGCTTACTTTTTGGTGTCATATCGACGAAAAAAAAATAAAAAATTTTTTTATTTTTTCAACTTACTTTTTGTGACCATACATGATACGGTATTTGGGAAAAATATCCATACTACATCTGCTACTTACTTTTTGTGACATTAAAAAAATTTACATCACATCTTTTCGTTGCCATTCAAAAAATTTTATGTTACCTTTTCATCAATTGAGGATGATTTTCTGGCACTTACTTTTTGTGACATATACAAATGAAGTACCCTGATAATTTACTTCGCTCCATGCTTACTTTTTGTGACATACAGCTTACAATCCGGTGCGATTTTCTTACTTTTTGCGGATATTTTCTTACTTTTTGTGGTTCCGTATCTTACTTTTCGTGGACACAACCCTTACAATATGTGGACATTAACCACTCTGAAACGTTGATTTATCAAGGGTTTCTGATTCCCTAAAGTATTTAAAGTTTTATAAGTATTTATAAAAGACCAAATAAAACTTACTTTTTGTGGACAATAAAAAAATTTTTCGCCAAAGCCACAGCTTCGTTTTAATAGCCTTGTAAAGAGATTGTGCGACATTTCCTTTTTATAATATGGTATACTGAATACAAAGGATAGGAGGATGTCCATGAAACGTGACCAGATAAAAGCAATGATATACGGACACGCTATCGGAGATGCGCTTGGCGTTCCGGTTGAATTTCAAACAAGAGAACAGCTGCTGAGAAATCCCGTAAAAGGAATGCAGAGCGGTGGCACTTATAATATGCCTGCAGGCTCATGGTCTGATGATACAAGCATGACACTCTGTGTATTGGATAGTCTTGCGGAAAAAGGAAAAGTTGATTTCGAAGATATAATGCAGCATTTTATGCGCTGGCTTGATTCCGAATATACACCGACAGGAAAAGTATTCGATGTAGGACACGGTACAATGAAATCATTGATGCGCTATAAAAAAGGAGCACTTCCTCTTGAAAGCGGAGGACGCTCTGAGCGTGACAATGGAAATGGTTCTCTTATGAGAATCAGTCCGATTTCTTTGTATTTGGCACTTACAAAAGAAAAAATGGATGATGAAGCAGTAGAGCTGGTACATAAGGTATCTTCTTTGACACATGCTCATCCGCGCAGTTTAATTGCCTGTGGAATTTATACATTCATAGCATTTGGCCTTTTAAAGGGAAAAGGTGTTTCCGATGCTGTTACAGAGGGAATAGACGGGGCCTATGAGTATTACTCTGAGCATAGTGAGTTTATGCTTGAGAAAGAGATGTACGACCGTGTGTGGAATCTGCGCCGTCTCAAAGCACTTCAGGATGCAGATATCAGGAGCAGCGGATATGTAATTGATACGCTTGAGGCTGCGTTATGGTGCTTTATTACAACCAAAAGCTATCGTGCCTGCGTATTGAAAGCCGTAAATCTCGGTGAGGATACAGATACGGTTGCGGCAATAGCAGGAGGTCTGGCCGGACTTGCATATGGCTGGTATGATATCCAAGAGGATTGGAAAAAGGATTTGTTGAGGACGGATTTCATTGACGGTCTTTGTGATAAGTTCTCTGACAGATTTCATATCGTAAATTAAAGTGTTTCAAAAACAGGGTTATATCTGATACAAAAGATATAATCCTGCTTTTTTTAGGGAAGTTTTATATATGACACCAAAAAGTAAGTATGACGAAATAATATATCCACAAATTGTAAGTATGAAAAAGGAAATGAGGAGAAAATGGTAACAGTTCTTCCGGAGTTTTATGGTGAGTTTTTTTGTAAAGCAGGCGAGTGCAATCATTCCTGCTGCAAGGGTTGGGAAATAGATATTGATGAATGTACGGCTGCTAAATACCTCGAAGAAAAATCTCCTTTTGGAGAAACGCTTCGTGAAAACATAATATTTGGCGAAACCGCCTCGTTCAAACTCACTCCGGATGAGAGATGTCCTTTTCTGCAGAATGACGGACTATGCCGTATCATTTTGGAAAAAGGAGAGTATTTTCTTTGTGAAATATGCTCAATGCATCCCAGATTTTTTACTTATTATCGGGAGCTTGAGCTTGCGGGGATAGGGCTTTGCTGTGAAAAGTCCTGTGAACTTCTGCTGTCCGATGACGAAAAGCTCATTTTCTGCTCTGAAAGCGGAGAGTTTGAAGGAGATTTTGACAGGCTTCTCAAGTATGCGGGTATTGACGGACATGGGCTTGAGCAGCCCTTTGAACCCGACTGTTCGGAGGAATACTTTTCGTTTGTGCTTTCTGTTATGAAAGAAACAGAGCCTATAAATGAGGAGTGGACGGAAAAGCTTTGCCTTATGGAAACGGAAAAAGAAATGATTCTTGAAAAAATGCGGGACATAAGTCAAAAAGATTTTGCCGTAAAGCTTCAGAGAATATTTCAGATGATTTTATACAGACAGCTGGAAAAGATAGATGAGTATGGTGGGGAGCTGCTTTATGCTTTTGCAAAGTTTAACACGCAGTTTATACTGTATGAATATCTCCGAACAGATGATTTGAGCGAGTCTGTACGATCATGGTCGGAGCAGATTGAGTATGATACTGACAATGTAAATCTGTTATTGAAACGAATATGAAATAAAATACGAAATAATTTCATTATTTATTTTAGTGCCGTGCAGTGGGCAATTCTTCATTATTATTATATAATTAAGGTTATAGGACAGTGCTGAAGACGATGTATCCTCTGAGAAAGGCGGAGCATTATGAAGCAGATAAATTACCGCATTGAATATGAAGATGGGATTGATATTGCCAAGGACTGGACGGATTTTTTGAGTGTAGTTGATGAAATTGGCTGTATGGAAGAATATGAAGCTTCGTCTGATATTCTTTTGAAAATGAATTTCGGAGGCATAAATCCTGAAGCCGCGCAGCTCATTCTTGATTATGTTCATGAACATCTGCCTAAGGCAAAGACTGCTGGGCTTTCAATTACTCTTGTGGGCAAGAACAAAGACGCGCATTTCCTTGTCATGAATGCAATGTTTTTTATGTATTCTACCGTTGACATTCTTGAGGTTCCCGGAAGTATTCCCAAGGAACAGTATGAGACGGCCCGACAGCTTATGGGAGGCTTTCTTGACAGCGGAGAGGTTTTGCGCGGTGTTGAGATTCTGGCATCAGGGCTTTATACGGATATTGGTTCAAGTGTTCAGGATGTTGCTCTTGCACATGCGGAGATTCCGATATTCGGTGCTGTTGCGGGATTTCATGATGCCTTCCGTCATGACCGTTTTGACGGAATCGGAAATCCGAAATCCGAGAGATATGAGTTTATCTGCGGAAAGAAAATTTATACTGCAGGTGGAATGGTTATTAAATTCATGGGGGAAAAGCTCCATGTTCATATTGACTATACGCTGGGCTGGAAAGCCGTTGGAAAAGAGTTGGAGGTAACGGAATCGGACGGCAATTACTGCCTGGTTTCCATAGACAACGAGCCTGCCGCGGATGTATATGAAAAATATCTCGGGGTTGATCCGTCAGGAGAGGCATTTATAGATAACATTTTCGCGTTCCCAATGACAGCAGAGCGCAAGGGTGTGCTTCTTGCCCGGGTTCCTGTCCATCATACAAAGGACGGCAGACTGTATTTTTATGGTGCGGTTCAGCCGGGGGACAAGCTGAGACTTGCTTATGGAAACCCTATAGAAATTCTGAAGGAAACATATGAGACAAGCGAACGTATGGCAGCGTTTGGGCCTGAGGCTGTATCACTGATGATATGCGGTATTCGAGATATGTTTTTGAAACAGGATGCGGATGAAGAAATAAGAGCGTTCTCAAGGATACAAAGCAACAGGGAAGTTTTTTGCGGAACAGGACAGGTTTATCTCAAGGATGGCTGCGGCGGTATGATGAATGCCACTCTTGTAGCAATCGGTATGCGTGAGTGTGATGAGCCTGTGCCGGTGCAAAACAAACTGGGAGATGTCTCCGAATCCGTGAAATCCGGTGTTATTCCCCTTTCGACACGGCTTGCAAGATTTCTTGAGGTCACTACGAATGAACTGAAGGAAAAAGCGGAGCAGGCAAAGGCTGCAAACGTAGCAAAATCCCAGTTCCTTTCAAATATGAGCCATGAGATAAGGACTCCGATCAATGCAGTTCTTGGAATGGACGAGATGATTCTGCGTGAGAGCCGTGAACCGGCGATTGTAGGGTATGCAGAAAATATTCGTACCGCGGGGAACAGCCTTTTAAGCATCGTAAACGATGTGCTCGATTTTTCTAAGATCGAGGCAGGGAAAATGGATATTATCCCTGTTGAATATGCTTTAAGTTCTATGCTCAACGATCTCGTAACCATGATTCAGACGCGGGCAGACGATAAAGGCCTGGAGCTTATCGTACATGCGGATCCTTCACTTCCCTCTGTGCTTAACGGAGACGAAATCCGTATTAAGCAGGTGATGACAAATCTTTTAACGAATGCTGTAAAATACACTAAAAAAGGTAGTGTTACACTAACGCTTAAAGCAATGCCAACAGAACGTGAGGATAACGTTGATATATCTATACATGTTATTGATACAGGTATAGGAATACGTAATGAAGAGAAAGAAAAGCTCTTTACTGCGTTTGAGAGAATAGATGAGAAGCGTAACAGAAATATCGAGGGAACGGGCCTCGGAATGAATATTACGAAACGCCTGCTGGATCTGATGGGCTCGAAGCTTGTTGTGGAGAGTGAATACGGCAAGGGCTCGGATTTTTCCTTTGTGCTGTCTCAGCAGATTGTAAACCCGGAGCCCATAGGAGATTTCCAGAATTCGTGGAATCAGCTTCGCGAGCATCATGACGTATATCATGAATCCTTTACTGCCCCTGATGCGAAGATTCTTATTGTTGATGATACAATAATGAACCTGACTGTTATAAAGAGTCTTCTGAAACAGACTAAGCTGCAGGTTGATCTTGCCCAGAGCGGTCTGGAATGTCTCGAAAAGACGGAGAAGGAGGAATATGACCTTATATTCCTTGACCATCGAATGCCTAAAATGGACGGCATAGAAACACTTCGTGCTCTTAAAGCATCTCCCACCAACAAAAATCTTAATATACCTATTATATCGCTTACAGCGAATGCTATATCAGGAGCCCGCGAGGAATATATCCGTGCCGGGTTTGATGATTATCTGACAAAGCCTGTAAACAGTGCTCAGCTCGAAAGACTCATCATAAAGTACCTTCCTGCTGATAAGGTAAATCTTAGTCAGGAAAGAGCTGTGGAAAAGAAGGAAATCACAGGACTTCCTGAATGGCTGCAGAAAATTGATACAATAGATGTGGCGGCAGGACTGGTAAACTGTGGTTCGATTGAAGGATACCTTGAGACACTTAAGGTGTTTTTGGATTCGATTCCGTTCAGCCGAAAGGAAATACAGGATTATTTCTATGCTGAGGATTGGAAGGATTATACCACAAAGGTACATGCCCTTAAGAGTACTGCTAATATAATCGGGGCTTCGGAGCTTTCGGAAAAGGCAAAACGGCTTGAAAATGCCGGGAACAATGGGTATATAGAGGAAATAAAAAAGGATACGCCTGCACTTCTCGAGTTATACGGCAGCTATGAGCAAACCCTTGCCCCTTTGAAGAGGGAAGAGGAATCTGATGAAGGAAAGACGGAAATTTCCAAAGCGGAGCTTGAGGATGCCTGGGAAACCATGCGCGAGTTTGCCGGGGCTTTTGATGATGATAATATGATGTTTGTGCTGGAGTCGCTCAAAGAATACCGACTGCCGGAAAAAGAAGCAGATATATACCGCAGGCTTTTTGAAGCCATGCAGCGAACAGATTGGGATACAGTACAAAAGCTGCTGAAGGAGACAACGTAAATTATGGGCCCCCTGTCGGTTTTTGGAGGCAGGGGGTGTTTTGCATGAGTCCAATCATTGGACTATTATTCGAGAAATGGATAGGCGAATGGAAAGAAACAGCATAGAAAAGCAGGAGGTTGGAAAATTTTCGCGAATTTTACTCAGTGCAGATGAAATATGGGAGGGATGATGATGAGAAAAATATTTATGCTTTGTATGGCGATTATGCTTTTAATGACGGCAAACGCCTTTGCATCCGGTGCTGTAAATAAGGACGGATACTATAAAAACATACGTCTGGCAGGCAAAGTGAAGATTGTCGAAGCCTTCGGCGACATAAAGGTTCAGGTTGTAACTGCTTTTCCGGACATTAAGGTAAAAAGCGTGACAGCGTTCCCTGATAAGGTTGGTGAATGGCAGTTTGTTGAAAGCTTTCCTGATTTTACAATTCAGTTCGTAGATGCTTTTCCTGACATCAAAGTGCAGTTCGTTGAGGCATTTCCGGGAGTACCGTAAGAGAAGCTTGGCGTGTATCAGAGTGAAATGATTCTTCCATTTGTGAAGTAAATTCAGATTTAATTTGACATAGGTATACCCCTATATGTATAATAAACATATTGAAACATATAGAGGAGGAAATGCGATGATAGAAACGCTTGAATGTCTGTTGCTGCTTCCGATTCTGAGATACTCTTGGAATATGGTTGAAGAGGAAATGGTTCGCCGGCAGGGCTGCTGGTACGGTCAGTAATAGATTCGCATGAAAAAACACGCTTCATCTTGAAAAAGATGAGGCGTGCTTTTTTATATAGTCATTTCGTTAAAAATTTAGCATACATGGCATCGTCATTAGCGAGCATTTGGTCGCAGACTTCACCGACAATTATGACGGGATCAATACCCTGCTGGGCCATACGCTTTTTATATTCTTCACTGGAACAGACCTTTTCCGCAGCTTTTCGGAGAATGTTGAGCTTCTCCTGAGGAATGCCCTTTGGGGCGACGAGTGCGGCCCAGCCGCGTACCGAAAGGGGGTGTCCCAGCTCTTTGAAGGTTGGCACATTCGGATAAAGACTGTTTCTGGAATCTGTCATAATTGCGAGGATTTTAAGGTCTCCGTTTTCCAAGAAACGGTCTTTGAATGCACTGGGGTCCGCGAGAGTAGCATCAATTTGCTTATTTGTCAGAGCTGCTGCTACATCCGCTACCCCTTTCGGATAGGGAACATGCTTGAACTGTACTCCGAATTCTTTTTCAAAATTGAGTGCGGCTATATGCCAGATTGCCCCGGCGCCGGAGTTGCCCATTTTTATCCCGGTGGGGTGTGATTTACAGTATGCCACGAATTCATCGACTGTGTTATAAGGGGCCTCTTTAGGAACAATAAGTGCGGCAGGGGCTGCAATAGGAGCGCAGATGGAGACATAATCCTTGTTTGTTACATGAATCTTTCCCTGATGTGGGAACATCGCAAGCTCCACAGTTACCATACCGAGAGTATGACCGTCAGCCTGTGCATTTGCAAGATTAATCATGCCGGTTATCCCACCGCCGTCAGGCTTGTTGACCGGGACGAAGCTGCTTCCCGGGAGTTCCTTTTGTAAAAGCTCTACAAGTATTCGTGCGCTTGTATCGGTTCCACCACCGGGGGCTTTTGGAATAATGACTTTTATTTCGCCG
Source organism: Schwartzia sp. (in: firmicutes) (assembly GCA_024691625.1). Taxonomy (GTDB): domain Bacteria; phylum Bacillota; class Negativicutes; order Selenomonadales; family Selenomonadaceae; genus Schwartzia. The sequence goes on along the minus strand of JAILNL010000147.1, from coordinate 715 downwards.
TCACCGGGATATGCGGTTTTCGTAGATCCGCATCCACAGGCACAAATAACAAGGAAGGCTGTAATGAGAACTGACAGAAGTTTTTTCATTTGCCTCGACTCCCCTTAATATAAATAGAAGTATATATATTACTTTATCAAAAAATAATGGGTTTGTATATGGGGGAAGCCTGATATTTAGCGTATTTACAAATAAAATAGGAGACCGCAGTGCTGATTGCGGTCTCCGTCAAAAGGAAGAAAAAAACAAATAAGATTAGGGGGGTTACTGTGCGAGTTCCTCAATAATGGGGACAGCGCCCTGTGCCATGCCTGTACCGTCATGGCCTACGCCGGGAACTGTGCGGAGAATCCATGTAAAGTCCGTATTCAGCTCCGCAGCTTTAGCTTCGCACATATTGAAGAAATTCATGCCGCGCTCCAGTCTGTTCTGGCCCTGCGCGTCAGCCTCAGGCGTTTTGCGGAGAACCTTGGAGCGGATGACATCCTCTTCACCGAGAAGAATGACTACCGGCTTTGCAAAGGCTGTCTTCAGGTCATAGGCAGCTTCAGGGATTCTTCCGAGGCCGTATGAAAAATTAACGTCTTTGTCAGGCAGAGTGTACCAGCCGGAGTTGGCTGCGATTATGAGGTCAGCTTTTGACGGACCGCTTAAAAGCACATAACGGTGTATGAGCTGTGCGCCTGCGGAGTGTGCGTAAAGAACAACCTTGCTG
>JAILNL010000105.1 GCA_024691625.1 Schwartzia sp. (in: firmicutes) | reverse complement strand
ACTTCATATATTTGACCGAAAGCTCACACGTCATATAACACGGGAAACCGTAGTGCCCCAGCGTCCTGATGAAAAGGAATTTGAAGCGGGAAATCTCGTGCTTGTTCAGAGAAACCTGCCTATTCTTGAGGGCGGTCAGCTTTTGTGCCGTGTAATTGTCCTTGAGGACGTTACCGAGCTCCGCAAAAAGGAAAAGCAGATTCTTGTACAGTCTGCGGTAATAAAAGAGATTCACCATCGTGTGAAAAATAATCTACAGACCATAGCAAGTCTTCTTCGTATGCAGGCAAGAAGGTCTTCGGAGCCTGCAGTAAAGGAGGCATTGACTGAGAGCATAAACCGTATAACGAGCATTTCGGTGGTTCATGAATTTCTGTCGCAGCAAGGTTTTGAAGCTATTGATGTGCAGAAGATAACGAACAATATTTTGGATTTGCTTCAGCCAATGATGCTTCCGTCGGATTTTGTTCTTGAACGGAAAATAACAGGAACAGCGGCGATTCTCCCTCCGGTACAGGGAACCAATCTTGCCCTTGTAATCAACGAGCTCCTGCTGAACGCAATGGAGCATGGCTTTGAGGGAAGAAAAAGCGGCGTAATAGGACTTGATATAGAGGAAACACCGGAAGGCTTTCTGATTGATATACATGATGATGGAGCGGGGCTTCCACCGTCGTTTGACCTCAGAAAGACAAAATCTCTGGGGCTTCAGATTGTCCGAACTCTCGTAGAGGGTGACCTGGGCGGGGAATTCCACCTTGAAAGCGACGAGGACGGAACCCACGCGCGACTCATGATTCCGCGCGGGAGCGATAAGGAGGAAAAAAGCGTATGACGCCTTTACGGCTTGTAATAGCAGATAACGAATCAATTATACGAATGGATTTGAGAGAAATGCTTGAGGACGCCGGGCATGAAATAGTGGGAGAGGCTTCTGACGGCAAACGCGCTGTCGAGCTCACGAAAAAATATCGTCCTGACCTTGTCCTTATGGATATTAAGATGCCTGAAATGGACGGCATTACCGCAGCCGGACAGATTTCCGAGGAAGGAATCGCCCCCGTTTTGCTGCTCACGGCGTTCAGCCAGCAGGATATAGTTGAAAAGGCGAAGGGCTCGGGTGTTCTCGGGTACCTTGTTAAACCTGTGCGCGAGGAAAATCTTTTCCCTGCCATGGAAATAGCCCTTTCACGCTGGCAGGAAATGAAGGAGCTTGAAGACGAGCTTGATAAAGCAAAGGATTCTCTTGAGCTTAGAAAAACTCTTGATCGCGCGAAAGGAATCCTGATGAATGCGTATAACATCAGCGAAGGAGAAGCATACCGCCGTATACAGCGCTACAGCATGATGAAGCGTAAGAGCATAAAGGAAGTTGCGGAGGCAGTAATCCGCTCGGGTGTGAAGAAGAAATAAGAGCATAGCAGACGAAAGGGATGGGAAGCATGGACGGAGAAATGCAGCGTTTTGTCGATATCCTTAAAGAAAGCAGCCGTATCGTATTTTTCGGCGGTGCCGGTGTATCCACGGAATCGGGCATACCGGACTTTCGAAGTGCTCACGGACTTTGGAATGAAAAGCTCAAGATTGAGTTTACCCCTGAGCAGCTCGTGTCTCATACATGTTTCATGAAATACCCCGAACAGTTTTTTGACTTTTACAGGGACAAGCTGATTTATCCCGATGCAAAGCCGAACGCCTGCCATACAGCACTGGCGGAGCTTGAAAAAATGGGAAAACTCTATGCGGTTGTCACACAGAATATTGACGGACTTCATCAGGCGGCGGGCTCAAAAACGGTCTACGAGCTGCATGGCTCCGTTCTCAGAAACTACTGCATGGACTGCAATGCTCCCTATGATATGCAGTTCATTTTCGACACTGCTCCCGAAATACCGCGCTGCCCCAAGTGCGGAGGCATAGTAAAGCCTGACGTGGTACTGTATGAGGAACCCTTGGACAGTGAAGTAATCAGCGACGCGGTGGATGCCATCCGCATGGCAGATACGCTTATCATTGGCGGAACATCTCTGGTGGTTTATCCTGCGGCAGGACTTATACGGTACTTCGGCGGAAAGCATCTGGTGCTTATAAATAAAAGCGAGACACAGGCAGACCGTGCCGCGGAGCTGGTTATCCGCAGACCTATCGGCGAAGTCATGGGCGAAGCCGTGGCAGCACTGCGGGAATAATTTTGTTGCAAAGAGTGCAGCCTGAAAATCATACTGACTAAACACCGGAATCCAAACAACGGATTCCGGTGTTTTTGCATATAAAAACGGGCAGATTTCTCTGCCCGCAGATATTGTACTATAGTGAACAACGTGATTGTTTAGGTGTTGTCAGATTTTTGATATTATGCTGTTTGCCCATAGCCAAATTGCTTCTGCATGAGACAGAGCACGGTTCACACGAAGTTCGTCAATGTTGTCCTGAAGTTGACTGGGATATCGAGTGATGA
>JAILNL010000099.1 GCA_024691625.1 Schwartzia sp. (in: firmicutes) | reverse complement strand
TGGGGATTGTACTTTTATGCTTCTTTCTTCTGTTCAGGGAGCTCTTTTGCTTCATCTTCTCCCGTGGATGCGGATTTGAATTCCTTAATGCTCTTTCCGAGAGCCTTTCCAACCTGCGGCAGCTTGCCCGGTCCGAAGAGTACAAGTCCGATTACGAGAATGAGAGCGAGTTCCGGTACGCCGAGTCCAAACATTTGGGATTCCTCCTTTATTTCCCAACAATTGATTTCTACTATTATTTTAGTATATTATATCACTAAGGTGCAATACTTTATACAAATAACTTCAATAAGGAAATCCAATAGAGCATTGTAACGAATAAAAACCTATGGGATTAAAGTCTCAACAAGGGTTGCTTATCCTATCTTTTTTTGAATGCATGATAGGAATAAATTTTCAGTGGAAAATTTTCAAAGATGGCGTTATAATGAAGCAGGTGAGCACATAATGTGCTCAATTTTTATGCGTGAAATGAAGAAAACAACAAGCTGAGGGCATAGCTCTTTTGGCTTGTTTTTACACCGAAGGGGAAGCTCTGCGGTGTTTTATATATCTCCGTAGTTTTAATTGGTTTTGAGTTTTAGGAGGAAATTCATGCAAGCAGTAAGAAAAATTATGTCAGTGTTGGTGATGACGGCGGTTCTGGCGCTTCCGGGGATTGGATTCTGTCAGAGCTTAAGTCAGGGTGACCAGGGTGATGCGGTTCGCAGGATTCAGCAGAAGCTCAGTGATGACGGCTATGCTGTCGTAGTAGACGGGGTATTCGGTCCGGCGATGGAGGATGCTGTCCGCGAATATGAGAAGAAAAACGGTATGACAATCAACGGGATTGCCGATGAAGAAGTTCAGCTCGCGCTTCTTGGGGAGACTCTGCCGGAAGTAAAGATGCCGAATTTTATTTCTGAAAAAGGCGAGGCAATCGTAAAGGCTGCCCAGCAGTATCTCGGTGTACCATATGTTTATGGCGGTGCATCTCCGAGCGAAGGCTTTGACTGCTCGGGATTTGTTTATTACGTTTTTGCAAAGCAGGGGATCAGCCTGCCGCGTACGGCAGATGACCAGGCGCTTGTCGGCAGACAGGTTTCGGTGTCAGAGCTGCAGCCGGGAGATTTGGTATTCTTCTCTGCTGACGGATATGAAATCAACCATGTTGGAATCTATGTCGGAAACGACGAGTTCATTCATGCGAATTCAGAGGACGAGCTTATCGATTACGACTCCATGAAAAGAGACTATCGCGTAAGAGCCTTCGCAGGGGCAACGCGTCTCGTTTAATTGAAAAACAAAAGAGGGTATCGCATTAAACGTGCGGTACCCTCTTTTTGCGTTATAACTCGGCAAAAGATGTTCCCCGCTTCTGTAAGTGGGGCTGGGACAAATAACAGGCGGCGAGCATATCTCCAGCCTCGTTGCGATGCTGATAGAGGAAGTTTTGCCTTTGGCAAAACCTGAACGAATGCGTTATAATGCGTATAAGAAACACAATAATTTATATTTTGCTATTGAGAAAAGGGCGTGAAAAAATGAGTGGCATCGTGAGAAAAATTGGAAACATGTCCGTCAAGGTCATTGCGAAGGGGGACATGTCATCCGACAGCGAGGTAATAAGTGTGAATGACGCAGAAATGGATCGACGCGCCGCAGCTGCTGTACAATCTGCGATAGATAAAGCAAAGGTATGCAGCAAGCCGATAGCCAAATATGATATAAAAACAAAACGGGCTTTTGTTGAATATGCCGACGGGAGCATAAAATATGTTGAATAAGAAACCGATGATTTTGGTTATCGCAGGGCCGAACGGCTCAGGTAAAAGTACCTTTACGAGATATTTCGAAACAATCGGCGAGTACACCAATGCTGATGATGTTGTTGCCGCAACAGGGATGGATAATGAGGAAGCGGCCCGGTTGGTAGATAAAAAGCGCTATGATTCTATAACGAATAAAAAAGACTTCACCTTTGAAACTGTGCTGTCATCAGAGTATAAGATGAAAATACTGCGAAAGGCAAAGGAAGAGGGATACTTCATTAAGTGTATCTTCGTTTTGACGGTAGACCCTCGTGTGAATGTTGCCCGGGTTCAGTCAAGAGTGGCCCAGGGCGGTCATGACGTTGAAAGGGGAAAGATTATTTCACGGTATGAGAAGTCACTTGGGCACATAAAAGAATTGTTGGAGATATGCGACATTCTGCATGTATACGACAATACGATGAATCCGTTCAGAATCATTCGCAAGCATAAAGAGGATATTTCTATCTTTTCAAATGAGCTGTGGAGTGAGGAAAGGATATTGTCACTTATGCAGTAAGAAGGAATAATAAAAGAGGGTATCGCATTAATGTGCGGTACCCTCTTTTTTACGGTATATCCGGCAGCGCCTGGCTGACGGTGTTGTGGCGGATTATGTCCTTTATGCGCATGTCGGTTTCGACTGCCTGCTTCAAAAGCGTTTCCGCTGTCTGGAATTCTTCGTTTGACTGCCGTTCCATCGCATGGAGATAATGCTTCCACGCTTCGATTGTTAAATCTGTAGATGTATGTCTCTGGTTTGCAAGATATTTCGCGCCGGGGGGAATGCTCACGGCATCAAGCTGCTCCTGGCGTTCCTTCAGAGTCGGTACGACTTCATTCTGTATGAGAGCCTTGATTGCTGCGGCGGTGTTTCCTGTGAGGCGGCCGCGGGCCTGAGCTGTAAGCGCACGGAATCGTGTGCGCTGTGCTTCGAACTGCTCATTGTATTCCTTTACTATGCCATGTGTCGCGGCTATGTAATCTGCAATGTCGCGATTCTGACGTGGCGAGATTGTGTCGAGATATGTGCGGTAGTTGTCAATCCTTGTAATCTGCCAGTGCCCGTCCTCTGCCTGATGCATGGAGAAATGCAGGGTGAAGGTGTACTGCGTAAAGCAGTCTCTTATGGTTACAGTACCCGAAGCGGTCTGGTTGCCTGTCACATGAACTGACGGCTCGTCCACGAGCTCTGTGGAGCGGATCTGCGATCTCTCAAGGAAGCGTTCAAAGTCGATGCCTAAAAGGCGTCCTTTCGTTATATCCGTTCCGTCGGGAAGAATCCACTCGCCTGTCGCCGCGAAGCGGAGAATGGTATCTTTCAGCCCTCCGAGCATTTCGGGCTTGATTTGAGCGTAAAAGGCTGTGTATCTGTCACGGTTGTCATCGGTCAGCGATGAATCGTAGCGGAGCATATCGTCTGTGAGGTCGTCATAGGCAGAGCTTAAAATCTTATCAAGGGCGAGATAGCGCTCCGCTTTTTCCGCATCGTGCTGAGTGATTGCACTTTGCAAAGACTTGATGGCGTATTCCGGAGTTCGTATGTAGATGAAGTGATACCAGAGCCAGCCTCCGAGCGCGACGGAGAAAAAAGCAATCACAAGCAGAAGCTGCTGCTGCTGAGCTTTGCGCCGGCGCTCAATGCGGCTTTTTACTGATTCATGGTTCATAAATGTTCCTTTCCGTTACATGCGGAGTTTGTTATTGAAAAACCGCATACACAATAAGTATACGTTTCGTTAAAGTTTCATGCAAGTAAACAAATAAAAACAAGATTTTTTCAAACGTTTGTGCTACAATAAGATAGAATAGAACAAAACAGAACGGAAGTGAAACGGATGAAATGGATCAGCCATGAGGTGGTTACAGGTGTACTCGTCTATACGGTTACTGAGGATTTGACTCTGACGGTGTGCGCCATGGCAGGAGCCGTAATTCCTGATCGCCTGGACGGAGACCCGCGCAAGGCAAAGGATTATTGGCTTTGGCGCGGCAGCCACCGCGGCTGGTCCCACTGGCCGGCGCCGTATCTCTTTGTTATAGCGGCGGTGCTTTCGGCAGAGCAGGGCATGGAAAACGGAGACTCGGGACGTTGGATGCTCATTCCCGTTGCGGTGATGGCAGGAGCGCTTCTGCATATACTTGAGGACGCGCTCTGCGGAAAGGTGCCTCTTATCTTCCCAGGAGAGAAAATCGGTCTGAAGCTGTTCCCGGTCGGCTCCTTCAGGGAGTATTTTTTCGCGCTTGGAATCGTACTGGCGGCGTATGGCATAAAGCTGCTCTATGGAAGCTGAGCTCGTGTATACATTGACATGATTACATACACAATGCTATGATAAATGCGTTGAGCCATGACTTGGGCTCAGCGGGTTTTTGTGTGCCCGCAGACAGTATTTTCGGGTTTCTGGAGGAGGAAACAAAGAATGATTCAACGTTATACAAACCCTGAGATGGGTAATCTGTGGTCGCTGCAGCATGAGTTCGAGGAGATTCTCGAAGTCGAAATGGCAGCCTGCGATGCGATGGCAGAGCTCGGAGAGATTCCGGCGGAAGCCGCGAAGAATATCCGCGCAAAAGCAAATTTTGACCTGGAGCGTGTCCATGAGATTGAGAAGGTCACGAACCATGATATCATTGCTTTTCTGACGAATGTTGCCGAGTACGTCGGTGATGACTCGAAATACATCCATAAAGGTCTTACATCAAGCGACGTAAAGGATACGGCGCTTGGTCTTATGATGAAGAAATCCGCGGATATCATTCTTGATGATCTCCGCAAATTCCATGCGGTTCTGAAACGCCGTGCCGCTGAATTCAAACACACGCCGTGCATCGGCCGTACACACGGTATCCACGCTGAGCCTATGACCTTCGGTCTGAAGCTCTGCCTCTGGATGGCTGAGGTCGAGCGCGATATCGAGCGCGTAGAGCATGCTCAGAAAATCGTTGCTGTAGGCAAGCTCTCCGGCGCTGTTGGAACGTATTCCAATATCGACCCGCGCATTGAGGAAATCGTCTGCAAGAAGCTGGGCCTCACTCCGGTACGCCTTGCAACGCAGGTTATCCAGCGCGACCGTCATGCGGAATACATGACAACACTAGCTATTGTAGCAAGCTCCTTTGAAAAATTCGCAACCGAGGTCCGCAATCTGCAGCGTACGGATATCCGCGAGGCAGAGGAATATTTCAGCCCGGGACAGAAGGGCTCTTCCGCAATGCCGCATAAACGCAATCCTATCACCTGCGAGCGCGTTGCAGGTATGGCGCGTCTCGTCCGCGGCAATGCAATCGCTGCTATGGAGGACATCACTCTCTGGCATGAGCGCGATATCTCGCACTCCTCCGTTGAGCGCGTAATCCTTCCTGACAGCACAATCAACGTTGATTACTGCATCAAGAAGTTCACGAACATCATTGATAAGCTTCTTGTTTATCCGGATGCTATGATTGCAAACATGAACAAGACGGGCGGTCTTATCTACAGCCAGCGTATCATGCTCGCTGTTGTCAGCAAGGGCGTACTGCGTGAGGATGCTTATAAATGGGTACAGCGCAATGCTATGAAGCGCTGGCTCGAGGGCGAGGACTTCCGCACAAATGTCGAGAAGGACCCGGATATCACGAAGTATCTTACAAAAGAAGAAATCGATGAATGCTTCGATTATAAATACTTCCTGCGCAATATCGACATGATTTTTGAGCGTTTCGGGCTTTAAGAATCTGAGGAAATTCGCAGGGAATTAACAGTTCCCGTTGATGGATATATGAGGTGTCGGAGTCATGGCACTTTCCTAACTTTTATGATTTATTAAGGGGATATGAATTATGTCAGCAGTAGTAGTAATGGGCAGCCAGTGGGGCGATGAAGGCAAGGGTAAAATCGTAGATTATCTTGCACAGCAGGCAGAGGCAGTCGTGCGCTATGGCGGCGGAAGCAACGCAGGGCACACGGTTGCGGTAAACGGCGAAGAATATAAGCTCCGCCTTCTTCCGTCGGGTATCCTTTACAAAGGAACGCTTTGCGTCATTGGCAACGGCGTTGTCGTAGACCCGAAGGTTATGCTTGAGGAAATGGACGCTATGGCGGCCCGCGGCATTGATGTCAGCGGTATCCGTCTGTCGAACCGCGCCCATGTTGTTCTCCCGTATCACAGCCTCATCGACGAGCTCAGCGAGGAGCTTCGCGGCAACAGCAAAATCGGAACGACGAAGCGCGGCATCGGCCCGTGCTATCAGGACAAGGCAAAGCGC
>JAILNL010000051.1 GCA_024691625.1 Schwartzia sp. (in: firmicutes) | reverse complement strand
GGCCTCTGATAGCTGCTTCAGTTTTGAATAAAAAGATTCTCCTGCCGCAAATGCTCATGCATGTGACAGGAGAATCTTTTTTGTTATATACGGTTATGCGGCTTTTTTTGAGCTTTGCGCAAGCTCAAAACCCGCGGCAAGCGCTTTTTTGTTGGCTTCCTCAGTGCCCTTAGGTACACGGGCAAGAACCGCCTTTGTAAGGGATTCGACGGAAACACATTTTGTGAGTGCGGCCACCGCACCGAGAGCCACGATATTCGCAAACAGTGTTTTGCCGCAGACCTTGGATGCCGTGCGGGTGATAGGCAGGTCAACGCGGTGTGCGTTGACGGGTACTGTCTGAACGAAAAGACTGTCCGTTATGATGAGGCTGTCCTCGGTGCAGTCGGAGGCATATTTATCCGCGGCCTCCTGACTCATAACGAGAAGGGTTTCCGGGTGCATGACGCGTCCGAAATGTATAGCGGCATCCGAAATAATGACTTCGGCCTTGGAGGAGCCTCCGCGGGCTTCAGGGCCGTAGCTCTGGGACTGGATTGCCATCTTCCCGTCAAGGAGGGCAGCCTCTGCCAGAATTATGCCGGCGGTGATAAGGCCCTGTCCGCCGGTGCCTGAAAAACGAAATGTGTGCTTCATATCAGTTTCCTCCCTGCATGGCGGCCTGCGCACGCGCGATGACCTCGTCATATGCCTCGGTGTATTCCTTGCGGTCAGTACGCTCAGAAAGCACACCGATGGGAAATTTGCCGGCCTTTTGCTCGTCCGTCATTTTGTTCCATGCGGCGAGAGGAATGCCGTGCTGGCGCTGCCAGTCCATCATGAGAGCAGCCGCACCCATTTTGTTCTGACGGCCGAAGTTCGTCGGACATGCCGATATTGCTTCGATAAGGCTGAAGCCCTTGTGCTCCAGTCCTTTTTTGATTACGTCAACAAGAAGCTGCGTGTGGTATGTTGTGGCACGGGCAGTATATGTCGCGCCTGCGGCCTGTGCCAGAGAAGGCAGGTCAAAATCCTCCTCGATAGTCAGGTACGGGGCGGTTGTTGCCTTGCTGCCCACAGGTGTCATTGGTGAATACTGGCCGCCTGTCATGCCGTAGATGCTGTTGTTGAATACAACCAGCGTCAGGTCAATGTTTCGGCGTGCCGCGTGTATAAGATGATTGCCGCCGATAGCCGTGCAGTCTCCGTCACCGCTGACAACAATGACATGAAGCTTGGGGTTTGCCATCTTGAGGCCGCTTGCGATAGGCAGTGCGCGGCCGTGAAGCGTGTTTGCCGTGTTGAAATCAAGATATCCTGAGGCACGGCTTGAGCAGCCGATACCTGAAATGATGGCGACTTCGTCCTTTGACCAGCCCTTCTGGTCGATGGCCTGAATGATGGCGCCGGTGATGATTCCGTGTCCGCAGCCCGGGCACCAGAGGTGCGGCAGACGGCCAGGACGGAAATATTTTTCTACGAGAGCTTCTTTCATGCCTCTGCGCCTCCTGCCATTTTTTTGATTTCCGCGAGCATCTCTTCAGGAGATGCGGATTCATTATCGTATTTTGCGTAAAGCACAACAGGAATTTTTCCGTGCGCAGCACGTTCAACCTCAAGGAAATACTGTCCACAGTTCAGCTCGTGGACGAGTATGCCCTTGACCTTGCCTGCAAGCTCCTGAATTTCCTTTTCTGCAAAGGGCCAGATGGTGACAGGGCGGAAGAGTCCTGCCTTTATGCCTGCTTCGCGGGCCATGTCAACGGCATCGTAAGCCGTACGTGCCGCGCCGCCGTAGGAAATTACCGCGTATTCTGCGTCTTCCGTGCGGTAGCTTTCTGTCATTACAATATCGTCAAGACAGTCGGTGAGCTTCGTGCGGAGACGGTCCTGAGAAGTACGCGTTGCTTCGGGAGTACCCTTAGGGAAGCCTGTTTCATCGTGCACAAGACCGGATACATGCCAACGGTAGCCGCTGCCGAAAGGAGCCATGGGCGGAACCTTCGTGCCGTCTACGGCCTTGTAGGCAAGGTAGTCGGCAGGATCTCCTGTGGGAACCTTGCGCGGGCATTCGGGGAGATCATCGTAGCTGTCGGGAAGGTCTATGCGCTCACGCATGTGCCCGACTACTTCATCCATAAGGAGAATAACAGGACAGCGGTATGTTTCGCTGAGCTCAACGGCGCGGCGTGTGAGGTCAAAGCATTCGGGAACACTCGTTGGAGATACGACGATGCACCAGTGGTCGCCGTGTGTACCCCAGCGTGTCTGCATGACGTCGCCCTGGGAGGGTGACGTGGGCTGCCCTGTGGCAGGACCTACACGCTGAACATCTACAACTACACAAGGAATTTCAGCGCTGCAGGCGAGACCAAGCATTTCCTGCTTTAAGGAGAAGCCCGGACCACTGGTTGCAGTCATGGCTTTAACTCCGCCAAGAGATGCACCGATTACCGCACCCATGCCGGCGAGCTCATCTTCTGTCTGCATGAATTTTCCGCCGACCTCAGGAAGACGTTTTGCCATGCCTTCCGCAATTTCAGTTGACGGCGTGATAGGATAACCGCCGTAGAAACGAACTCCTGCCGCGATAGCGCCTTCGACAACGGCAGAGTTTCCCTGCATCAAAAGTACACGACTCATCCTCACGCCTCCTTTTCTACAAAAATAGCATAATCAGGGCACCGCATCTCACACTGCCCGCAGCTAATGCAGTCATTTTCTTTGCCGTCCGCAATGGCGGCTTTGTTCAACTCGGTAATAACGAGTACCTTTTTTGGGCAGAAATACGCGCAGATGCCGCATCCCTTGCACCGTTTTGTAATCAGCTTCAGACTCATGAGTCCGGCCCCTTTCATTCCAACTCTGGTTTTTATACCATACACCACTTACTATATCACAACAATATGTTGTATGCAATTATTTGTATGAAAAATATATACAAGGTTGATTGTAAAATGAAATGCAACACCCAAAAATAGCAGTACATGTTGTTTTCCTGTATGATAT
>JAILNL010000033.1 GCA_024691625.1 Schwartzia sp. (in: firmicutes) | reverse complement strand
GACACTGCTTATGATACAGCTCCGTAAGGTGAAGCTCGTCGTGCTCACTCTGCTTACGGCGCCTATGGGAATTATCGGCATCACCTTCGGTATGCTGCTCTTTAACAAAGCCCTGGGCTTTGTGGCGTATCTCGGAATACTCGCCCTCATGGGCATGATTATCCGAAACTCCGTAGTGCTCATAGACCAGATAGAAAAGCATCTTGCCGAGGGTGAAACTCCGTGGGATGCGGTGGTTGACTCCGCTATACTGCGTTTCCGTCCCATCATGCTCACCGCGGCAACCACCATTCTCGGCATGGTTCCGCTCATGACAAGCGCGTTCTGGGGACCTATGGCAACAGCCATAGCCTGCGGACTCGTGGTGGCGACTGTACTTACACTGCTGGTTCTGCCTGTTATGTACGCCGCGGTTTACAGGATAAAAGAAGAGTAGAAGAGGCATGAATAAAAACTCCAAGGCATCTGACCTTGGAGTTTTTTCTTTATCTGGCTATAGAATAAGGCCAGCTTTTGCCCTATACTGATTCTTATCATACGAAATCAGGGTGGTATATATGAAGAACACAGAGAATTTCCGGCAAAAACGCGTGCTGGCGGTACATGACATATCCTGCGTAGGCAAATGCTCCTTGACAGTCGCGCTTCCCATTATATCCGCGGCGGGGGTCGAATGCTCCGTGCTGCCTACAGCAGTGCTCTCAACTCACACTGGCGGCTTCAAAGACTTTACCTTCCGTGACCTCACGGAGGATATACGGCCCATACTGCTGCACTGGAAATCCCTGGGTATTCATTTTGACGCGATTTATACGGGCTATCTTGGCTCCTTTGAACAGATAGCGATAGTATCAAAGATTTTTGAGGAATTTGGCTCTGATGATACGACAATAATCGTAGACCCTGTCATGGGTGACAACGGAACGCTTTACGCGGCATTCGACGAGACCTTTCCGCCGGAAATGAAAAAGCTCTGCGGAAAGGCAGACGTCATACTGCCGAACCTCACGGAAGCGACTGCCATGCTCGGGGAAGAGTACAAGGACGGTCCTTATACGAAGGAATATATTGAAAGGATTTTCAAGAGCCTTGAGGAAGCGACCAACACGAAAAAAATCGTCCTTACAGGCGTAAATCTTGATGACGAAAATATGGGTGCCGCAACCTACGACGCGGAATCCGGCAGCATAGACTACATTCTGGGTGAAAATATCCCGGGCAGATACCACGGAACAGGAGATGTTTTCGGCAGCGCTGTCGTCGGTGCTCTCGCAAACGGAATGAGTCTTGCGGATTCCGTCCGCGCAGCCGTTGACTTTTGCGTGGAAAGCATCCGCTGGACCGCAAAGGCAAAAACAGACATCCGCTACGGTGTAAACTTTGAGGCAAACCTCGCAGGATACATCAAAAGCGTACAAGGATAATTAGGCCGTATTAAAATTTTTCCTCAATAGGTACCAAACGCAAAAACAAACGCAAAAAAATACGTTTGCTTTTGCGTTTGTTTTGTTCATGAAAATTTAGTTTCAAATGATTGCGCGGTTTCCTTGCAAAACTATAGAATAGCGTTATAATATGTTATATGTTGTATATTAAAAGTTATATATGAGCAAGGAGTATATTATGGAAATCAAAGATATGCAGGCATTTTATGCTGTCGTTGAGGAAGGAAACATAAGCCATGCGGCGCTGCGATTGGACATCGCTCAGCCGGCGCTTTCCCGTCAGATGAAGAGACTGGAAACGTCTCTCGGGGTAAAGCTCTTTGAGCGCGGCAGCCGCCGTATCCGTCTTACGGAGGCAGGACAGCTTCTTTACTCTCGTGTTGAGCACATCCTCGGCATGGTAGACGGCACAGTGCGTGAAATCACGGAAATCGGCACAGGTGTTGCAGGCTCTATCCGCATCGGAACCATCGTTTCCTCGGGCGCGCAGTTCCTGCCGCAGCTTATGCGTTCCTTCAATGAGCGCTATCCTCAGGTCACATTCCAGATTTGGGAAAGCGAGGGCACGCGTGTATTCGAACTGCTCGACAGCCGTGCCATTGAAATCGGAATCACACGCAGCCAGGCAGATGCAAATATCTACGATTCGATAATCCTGTCCAATGAGCCGCTTATCATGGTAATGAACCGTGACAACTGCATCTGCGGTAAAAAGAATGATGCGGTGCGCATTAAAGAGCTTAAAAATATGCCTATCATTCTCCCTTTCCGTTGGAAGGGATCCTTCATTGCACAGTGCAAAAAAGCAGGCTTTACACCGCACCTCGTCTGCGAGAGTGACAGTATCGTGCAGGATATCCTGAACGTCCGTACGGGCCTCGGAATGGCTCTTGTTCCGTATTCGGCTCTGAGCCTTATCACCGATGACGGTCAGCTCGTCTGCAAAAAGCTTGTAGACCCGGACATGATGACACACACAGTCGTATCGTGGCTGAAAAACAGGACTCTTTCGGCAACGGCGCGTCACTTCATTGATATGTTCAAAGAAATGTATGTAAAGGAAGTACAAAGATAAATATGCTGCTGCGGCAGCGGGAGGAGACCTCATTATATGGATGCAGCGGAATACATCAAAGCAGGCATGGAAAAAACAGCACTTTCTGAAGTAACACAGGACAACACCGCCCGTTCAATGGGCAGCGGCTCACTGGACGTCTATGCGACTCCTGCTATGACGGCACTTATGGAGCAGGCGGCTGCGGAGCTGGCGCAGGAAAATCTTCCGGAGGGCTGGACCAGTGTCGGTATTGCGCTGTCCATAGAACACACCTCGGCTACTCCCATAGGCGTACTTACCCGCGCGGTTGCGAAGGTCACTGCAGTGGAGGGACGCAAAATCTCATACGAAGTCAAAGCCTTTGACGAATCCGGTGAAATCGGACATGGTACCCATGAAAGATTTGCTGTGGAAGCAGAGAAATTCATGGCAAAAGCGCAGAGCAAAGCAACGCATTAATAAATTTAAATAAAATTAAAATAAGTTAAACTGACGCCGCTCGGGGTTATATTTTCCTTAAATACCCTGAACGGCGCTTTCTTTTTGGTTGTTGATATATTATAGTAAGATTATGAAAATGTATGATTTTTTAAGGAGGTATTTCCATGGCGGAACCTATGAAAATTTTTATCGTCGAAGATGAGAGACGAATTGCACGTTTCTTACAAATGGAACTTGAGCATGAAGGCTTTGAAACATCAACCGAAGCAAACGGACGCCGTGCGTACGAGAGGATTCTGCAGGGCTCGTTTAACCTTGTTTTGTTGGATGTTATGCTGCCGGATATGGACGGCATGGAAATCTGCCGCAACGTGCGTAAGCTCTCCGACGTTCCTATAATAATGCTCACGGCAAAGGACGACCTTGAGGACAAGGTTAACGGACTTAATCTTGGCGCGAACGACTATATTACGAAGCCCTTCGCTATACAGGAGCTTCTGGCGCGCATCCGCGCGGTGCTCCGCAACTACCGCCCGTCCACCGACACGCCGGAGGGCGAGATTCTTGTTGCGAAGGACCTGGTCATGTACCCGAACCGCTACGAGGTAAAGGTAAAGGACCAGACGGTGGATCTTACCAAAAAAGAATACCTTCTTTTGGAATTCCTGCTGCGCAACAAGCGTACCGTCCTTTCCAGAGACCAGATACTCCAAAAGGTCTGGGGCTATGACTATGTAGGAGATACAAACGTGGTTGACGTTTATATAAGATATCTGCGCGCCAAAATAGATGAGAAATTTAATGAAAAATATATCTATACCATGCGGGGCGTAGGGTATGTTATTAAAGATTAAACCACTCCGTATATCTGCGCGTCTCACCCTGCTGTACGCGTCCATCCTGATCAGTATTCTCTTTATTACGAGTACATTCACGGTTATCGGGCTCTATTTTTCCGTATATCATCAGGCAGGAGTTGAGATGCGGAGAACCATAGCACAGACACTGAAGGTCATTGAGTTTACGGACAAGCTCGACGAAAGCGAGCTGCCGCCAAAAACCTCACTGCAAAATGAAGAGTATGTAAAAAAAAGGCAGGCGGAGGACCCTTGTTGGGAGCCGCCTCCTCGTTTTGCTATGGCGCTTTTTCAGCAGGGTGCCATTGTGCCGGGCGTTGTCATTCGTATTACAAACGACAAAGGACGTCTGATATTTAATAACGCCGAGCATTACCCGAGCTACGAGGCAGTGGAAAACGCCGCCGTTGAGGATTTGCCACTTTGGGCAAACGAAGAAATGGGAGTAGCTATCATGGATAACTTTCATTTCTATTTTAAGGATGTCAATGTGACATGGCGGGGCAGGGAGTACACCCTGCATTTCATGAGAATGATTACCGCGGAAAAACAGTTCATGGATATCCTGACCAACGGCTTCTTTATTAATGAAGCCGGTGTGCTTTTTGGCGAAGGAGCATCCATTAATGTTGGCGGACTCGTTGCGTCCACTGGAGAGCTAAAGGATATCAATGATACTACGAAAAAATTAGACATAAAGCAGTTCGCTGATGGGGCAGATTTCGTCCTAGAGGTTCAAAATGATCACAAAAACCGGAAAATCCTGCGGTCATCAACTGGACTGACATTAATGCGAGGATAAATGAAGAAGGCGGACTTGTTGTTCTCCGTGCGATTAACGTAGAGAATCACGGAACGATTACGACAGGAAACGGTGGTATC
The DNA here is from genome assembly GCA_024691625.1 of Schwartzia sp. (in: firmicutes). Classification (GTDB taxonomy): domain Bacteria; phylum Bacillota; class Negativicutes; order Selenomonadales; family Selenomonadaceae; genus Schwartzia. Next base: position 80 of record JAILNL010000033.1, on the reverse strand, counting down.
GTACAGCTTGCCGCAGGCAAGAAGCTGAAGGTCAACTACGACAGCGATAAGGTTAACTTCGCTGTGACAGTTGATGATAA
>JAILNL010000014.1 GCA_024691625.1 Schwartzia sp. (in: firmicutes) | reverse complement strand
TGCGCCAGAGTGCCGCGCCCGCAAGGTCATAACGGCTGATAAAAGCCGCCTTCAGCGCGATGGAGCGTGCATTTTCCTGCCATACGCGGCATGTACGCCCGCCCTTTTTATACTCAAAATAATACTGCCCCGCGTCCATGTCCCATACGCGTGCAAGCTTCTTTTCCTTCACAAGCCTGTCAGCCTGTGCCATCCAAAGAGTCTCAACATCCGAAACCGTTCCGTCAGACTCCGTCCATATACGGGAATAAAGCGGCATTCCGAGGACCAGCTTGTCCGACGGAACCTCTCTGAGCATAGCCTGAACGCCGTTTTCAACCCAGCTGAGGGAAGCCACCGAGCCCGATGTTTTCGAACCGCTCGGGTGTTCGTCGTATGCCATTACCATGACATAATCCGCCTCTGCCGCGATCGCCGCACGGTCGTAGCAGAGAGACCAGTTTGGGCTTCCTCCCGGGAATGTCACATCAACTGAAAATGTCTTTCCCTCCTTGTGGAGAGCTGCTCCCAGCTTTGAAACGAATTTTGAAAAGGCGTCCCTGTCCTCTTCCTCCATGTTCTCAAAATCCAGATTTATTCCGTCAAGCTTGTACTCCTTTGCTGCATATACGATTTCAGAAACAGCCCTGTTGCACGCTGCCTGATTATGAAGCAGGATATGAGTCATATCCGGGTCAAAGCTGTTTGAGACAAGTGCCCAGACCTTGTAGCCTCTCTTCTGCGCGTTCTTCACGTAATCCTTATCGGGAGAAAGCGCTGCGTCGCCCAGAGTTCCATCCTCGGAAATAATCCTGAACCAGCAGGGAGAAGCTACATTAATCCCCGGCAGCTTTGCTCCTTCGGACATATCTTTTCCATCATCAATCCGTGGCTGCCATACAAGACCTACCCTGCCTGAAATCCCTGCTCCGCCTGCCGGTGTCCTGTCCGTTTTGTGCCATTCCGCCAGCAGCTCCTTTATGCGGCTGCCCGGCGCAGGCTCCCCAGCAGGAGCCGCCATTGCGATACTGCTCATAAATACCATGATGCCCAAAAGAATCCATACAATGCGCTGTTTCATACCGTTTCCTCCTTCATTCGACTGCTTTACGAATTGTATCAATCTCCCTGTCTTCAACCAGAACATATATTAAATCCCCCGCCTGAAGCTTTACAACGCCGTGGGGAGTAATCTCCGTCTCGCCGCGCTGAATGCTGACGAGAAGGCTGTCCACCGGCCAGGGGAAATCCTTGACATACATACCGTCCATACGGCTCGCCTCGGCAATGCTGAACTCAACCACCGAGCGGTGCTTTGTAAGCTTTTCTGAAATCTGCTTATTCTTCTTCAGCGAGCGCAAAAGAAGCGCGTCATATACCGGCTGGCTGTGGAGCGCGTCCGCCGTCAGATACGCTGAAACAGAAACCAGAATCAAAGCCAGAAGATGCTCGAAGGAGCCTGTCATCTCCATGACGAGGATACTCCCCGTGACAGGAGATTTTACTACAGATGCAAAATACGCAGCCATGCCGAACACGATAAAATTCGCAGCGTATTCCGATGTTAAAAGCCCCACCGTCTCTGCAAAAACAGCACACAAAGAGCCTCCAACGGCACCCAGCACCAGCATGGGAAGAAAAATGCCGCCCGGCACACCGGAGCCGAAGCACAGCATTGTATATGCATATTTCACAACGAGCAGTATTGCAAGAAAGGACAATGGCTCCGGATGAGCTACAAGGGAATCCACCAGACGGTTTCCGCCGCCCAATACCTGTGGCAAAGCGAAGAAAAGCCCGGCTCCCACAAAAAGAGGAATCAATGGACGTACAACCCCCTTCGGCGCACGTTCATAGGCATCCAGACTGAAGAACAGGCCCTTGTTAAAGCCAACTCCCAGAAGTCCGACAACAATACCCAAAGGAATCATGAGCCAGATGCTTCCCAAAGGCAGCATCAACAGCTCGGGAAAATGAAAAACAGGGCCTCCTCCGAAAACGAACTGCGTGACTACAGTCGCCGTCACCGTCGCGGCAATTGTCGCCATGAGCACCAGAGGAGAAAAGCTTTTTGTCAGCTCCTCAAGGCAGAATATAACACCCGCAAGAGGCGCGTTGAACGCCGCCGCAAGTCCTGCCCCTGCGCCTGCGGTAAGATAAAGCCTCATTGCAGTGCGCGGCTTGTTACGCAGCTCGCTTATTCCCTGTCCAACACACGCACCAATCTGCACGCTTGGGCCCTCACGTCCGAGAGACATTCCCGCACCTATGGCAAGTATGCCGCCGAAAACCTTTGCCAGAAGCACAGACAGCCACCGCATGCGCATCTCACCCAGTAAAATCCCCTTTACCTGCGGAATGCCGCTGCCCGTTGACATAGGTTCATAGGCGACAATACAGCTCAGTATGCACGCTGCAAGAATGAGTGCCGCAAACCAAGCCACATATCCCAAAGCACCGTAATCATGCAAAAATTTTGCCAGATACGGGTGCAGGTCCTCCGAATACTCCAGCGCGCCGCGAAAAAAAGCGATTACCGTTCCCGTCGCCGCGCCTACGAGAATACCTCCGACAAACAGCTTCATCCGTGAGGACCGCTCATCCGATATAATTTTGAGCGCCGCTTCCTGCTGTGCCATCTTCTTCCTCCAAATTTGTACGAATTACTTTCTATATAAGTATAAAGCAAAAACGGGACAAAAAAAAGAAGAGCCCGAAGACTCTTCTTTAATGTCGAATATTATTCTGCGGTGAACGGTAAAAGTGCAATGTTGCGCGCACGTTTGATTGCGACCGTTACCTGACGCTGGTGTTTAGCGCAGTTGCCGGAAATACGGCGCGGTAAAATCTTGCCGCGCTCCGTGATGAACCGGCGGAGCTTTGCAACGTCCTTATAATCGATATGATCAACCTTGTCTACGCAGAAGCTGCAAACCTTCTTGCGCGGGCGTCTGCTTCTATCACGTCTGATCACGATTCATTCCTCCTTCAAAACGGAATATCATCGTCAGAAACCGGGCCTCCGAAGGCCTGCTGCGGACCTGCGGCCGGCGAAGCATCGAACGCCTCGCCTCCGAACGTCTGACCGCCGCTCGAATCATGTGATTTAGACTCAGCAAACTCGATATCCGAGACACTGACTTCGGTAACATACCGTTTGGAACCGTCCTGAGCCTCATAGCTTCTGGACTGGAGCCGTCCCTCGACAAGAATTTTCGTTCCTTTACGCAGGTAGTTCTGACAGAATTCTGCCAAACGCTCCCAAGCGACAAGATTCAAAAAATCTGCCGTTGGCTGACCCGGCTGCGCATTTCTGCTTACACGACGATCTACAGCGATTGTCATGCGTGCGACGGATTTACCGCTCTGTGTAGAACGAACATCCGGGTCGCGCGCCAGCCGGCCCATCAAAATCACTTTATTCATGGCCTGACCCTCCTGACTTATTCTTCACTCTCTGCCGGTGCTTCTTCAGCAGCGGACTCAGTCTCTTCCGACTTTACGATCATGTGCTTCAGGATATCGTCTGTAAGCTTCATAACGCGGTCGCACTCAGCTACACACTCAGGCTCGCACGATACGTAGAACAGGCAGTAGAAACCCTCTGCGCAGTCTTTAATCGTGTAAGCGAGCTTGCGCTTGCCCCAGCGATCTTCTTTGTCAATCGTACCGCCGTTGTCTTTGATAAGGTTAGCGAACTTGCTGATAACAGCGTTCGTTGCCTCCTCTTCCAGCGGTTTAACGATGAATATGACTTCGTACTTTCTCACGAAATCACCTCCTCTTTGGACTTTGGCCCCCTTTCTCCAGGGAGCAGGGAAG
>JAILNL010000007.1 GCA_024691625.1 Schwartzia sp. (in: firmicutes) | reverse complement strand
AAAAATACACTGATATAGTGTCTGTATAGAAAGGACAACACCTATGGAACTTTTCAACTCAATCATTTCTGATATAAGTAATGTTCTATGGACTTATATCATCATAGTCGTTCTCATTGCCAGCGGCATATGGTTCACCCTGCGCACACATTTCGTACAGCTCCGTATGCTGCCTGAAATGCTTCGCCTTTTGGTTCCGGGAGGAAACAAAAAACACTCCGCAGGTGCGGTAAGCTCTTTCCAGGCATTCTGTGTCAGTACCGCCTCCCGAGTCGGTGTCGGCAATATCGCGGGTGTCGCTATCGCAATCGTAACAGGCGGTCCGGGCGCGATCTTCTGGATGTGGGTAATCGCCTTTATCGGAAGCGCTACAGGCTTTATCGAAAGCACTCTTGCACAGATTTACAAGCTGCCACGAGGAAAGCACAATTTCCACGGCGGACCTGCATATTACATTCAGAACCGTCTCAATCAGCCTGCAGTCGCAAAGCTCTTTGCTGTACTTCTTGCCGTGACCTTCGGTCTGATATACGTTTCCGTACAGGCAAACACCATAGCCCTTGCGGTAAAATCCGCTTTCCAGGTTCCTCCGGTTATGACTGCGGTGGTACTTGCGCTGCTTACAGCCTTTTCCATAACGGGAGGCATGCTCCGTATAGCAAAGATTACGGCGTATTTTGTTCCTATAATGGCAGGCATTTATCTTTTGACGGCTCTTGCCGTTATCATCATGAATATCGACAAGGTTCCCGCCATGTTTGCGCTCATCTTCCATGATGCGTTCACTCCGCAGGCTGCTGTGGGCGGTGGTCTCGGAACTACGATTCTCACAGGCGTACGCCGTGGTCTTTTCTCCAACGAAGCAGGTGAGGGCTCCGTACCGAACGCTGCGGCTACCGCGCACGTCTCCCACCCTGTCAAGCAGGGCCTCGTTCAGGCATTCGGTGTCTATGTTGATACGTGGATTGTCTGCACAGCTACGGCTTTTATCGTACTGCTCACAGAACAGTACACCATTGGCGGCGAACTTACAGGTATCGAGCTCACGCAGAAATCCCTTGAAAGCATTTTCGGTTCTCTCGCCCCCGGCGCAGTCGCGATTATGATTCTGCTTTTTGCTTTCAGCTCGGTAATCGGCAACTATTACTACGGCGAAATCAATATTGCGTTCTTTGAGCTTAAAACGAAGCTCCCGCTGACGTTCTACCGTGTGCTGGTCGTAATCATGGCGGCCTTCGGATGTGTAGCGCAGCTTCCTCTCGTTTGGAATCTCTCCGATATTTTCATGGGCTTCCTCGCTTTAACAAATCTCTATGCCATTGCCCGTCTCGCGAAATACGCGTATGTGGCTCTTGAAGATTACATAGAAAAGAAACGCTCAGGCACCGTCGAACCTGATTTCACTCCTGAAGTCATGGGCGATACCACAGGAATCCACGCCTGGGGAATGGAAAAAAGTAAATAATTTACAAAACACGAAGCTCCCATACGCCGGATTTTACTCCGACATATGGGAGCTTTTTCATAGAAGCAAATTGTTCACTTGATGAAGATAACCTGCTTTCTTGCATTGAAGAAATCTCTGTAAGCCATATAGCAGGCAATAAAAGATGCAATTGATGTAGTAGACATGAGCATAAATGAAACCATCAGCTGATATTTAATCGCTTCCATTGGATGCGCTCCTGCCAGAATAAGACCTGTCATCATGCCGGGCAGTGATACGATACCCAGCGCCTTCGCTGCATCCAGTGTCGGAAGCATTCCTGTCTTTATGGCATCACGGATGATTTCAATGGAGGACGGCAGAATATCAGCTCCCAGAGAGAGCTTTGTTTCTACCTCTGCACGTTTATTCTTGAAATCCTGAGCCAACTGACGATAGCATAAACCCAAAGCAATCATGGCATTACTTACAATCATGCCGCTGATGGGCACCACTTGATACGGCTCATATTTAATAATTTTTGACATCACCAGAACGAAAATGGTTGCGCTGGCACCCGCAGTTATGGCAATAAAGGAAATGGGCAGCCCGTTTTTCACGGCTGCTCCGCGCTTTGCAGCATTATAGGCGGCATTGAAAAACATAACCAAAAGCAGAAGTGTTGTAAAAACAGGACTTTCACAGCCGAAAATATATTCCAGCACATAGCCCACGGCCACAAGCTGAATAACTGCCCGTACCGCGCTGATTATAATATCCTTTTCCAATCTGAGTTTCTGCCAATAGGAAAAAAACAGCGCCACCAGAACAAGGGAAGACGTGAACACCAACGACATGACATCTACACTGGCTGTATTGTTCATTTTGCCACCTCCTCAAAGGACTTGACCCTGCCTTCTTCAATAGTAAGTATCTTATTGGCATATTTTCTGCTTTGCTCCGGGCTGTGAGTAATCCAAAGAATTGTTGTTCCCGAAGCATTAACCGATGCAATTATATCCTCCACAAGAAGGGTATTGTCTACATCCAAAGCAGAGGTGACTTCATCAAGGAGGAGGATTTTCGGCATAAAGAGCATACTCCTTATGAGCGACAGCCGCTGCTTTTCACCGCCCGAAAGATTTTCCACGTCACGGTTCAAGTAATCATCAGACATTCGGAATTGGTCGAACAACGATTTTATCCTTTCCATATCCGGTTTCTTTTTACGGATTGCGTAAGGAAATTTGATATTATCCATTACCGTGCTTCCGAAAAGATGAGGAATCTGAAAGCAATACCCTATTTCCTTCCGCAGCTCAACAGGAGAATAATCCATGAAATTTTTACCGTCATAAAATATTTCCCCTTTTGTAGGGCTTATCAAATCACTGCATAGTTTAAGAAAGGTACTTTTTCCGCTCCCCGACGGGCCGACAACTGAAATAAAATCTCCTGCCTCTGCACTGACGGATATATCACTGAGAATATTCTTATCCGCCACAGAAAATGCAACGTGCTTAAATTCCAGCAAGGACATTATGCTCCCCCCTGTCACAGTTCCTGTTAAACAAATTATCAGCTCTGTTTTAAAAATCCTTCAATATCAAAATCATCTCCCGTAAACACGGGTATATCCTTTCGGAAAATTCGTCCAGAATAACCCTCGTGGGGCATAGGAATAAGGCGTGCGGTGCTCTGTCTGAACGCATTGCGGTAGAGCGGGTCGCACAAAACAGCCTCTGACGAATTAATTGCATCTACCAAAGCCTCCTCGTCGATTCCCTCTTCCACATCAGGATAAATCACACGGATTTCGGCATTCTGCCCCAGAACATCAGCCGCTGCCTGTGCCATGGAGAACGCATATACTTCCTCGCCCACAACCAAAAGGTCATTTTTCTTTATGCCGGCTTCTTCACCCGGCAAAAACAACCCCCTTTCAAACACTTTGCGGTTCTTCTTGTCATTTTCAGATTGAAGTACTGCCTCAGCGATTTTATCAGTCATTCCGCTGCCTACAGGAGTTCCTTCCACGAAAGGAGTCCCTGCCTTTTCCTGCAGGAATCTCGCAGGCAGCCTGCCTGCCGAGGAAACCACCACATTTACAGAGGCACGGCACACCTCCTGCAGCCCTTCGAAGCTCTCCCCCATGGCACCGACAGCCTGTACCTTAAATCCACGCTTTTCAAAAGCTGCCTTCATGGAATCAACAATTTCCTGCCTGGAGAAATCTATAGGAGTAACGCCGAGAAGATTTATTGTCTTGGGCTCTGAACGCAGAGAGAAGTCAGCAAAGCGCCGAAACCATTCCCTGAGCGCAAGTCCGACACCTCCGGTATACATGCGAAGCCCATTTGTAGGGACAGGCAGCACAGGTATACCCGTCTTTTTTTCTATAATGTGCGCGACTCCCTTAAAATCAAAAGCAATAATATGAGGAATAGACGCTCCGCAGAGAGTAATAAAGCGGGGCTTATAGTCCTCTGCCGCCGCGCATACATCATCAATGAGAACATTATCATCGCCAAGGACAGCCGTAAGCTCGTCTATCCCCGACGCA
>JAILNL010000218.1 GCA_024691625.1 Schwartzia sp. (in: firmicutes) | reverse complement strand
TAAAGGGACACTGGAAGAGCTTATTGCTCAGCCCTCAGGTGATTATATTACGGCTGTGCTTACTGACAAAAATGAGCAGGATTCCATGGACATACAGGACCGTTTGCATCAGGCTTTCCCGAATCTTTTGGAGATACGCCGCGAGAATGTGCGTATGGCTGATTATCATGCGGAGCTGACGGGAGTAAAGCATCTTGATGCTTTTGACCTGTGTACCGATTTTTTGTCCGACCTTGACGGCGAAGAGAAGGATGTTTTGCGTGATGTCATAAATGCGGTTCGGGGGGTGAAGTGATATGAGACCGGAAAAACTTACAATGCAGGCCTTTGGGTCGTACGGCGAAAAGACGGTCATTGATTTCACGAAACCGAATCAGAATCTTTTCCTGATTACGGGAGATACGGGCGCGGGGAAAACGACTATTTTTGATGCCATGGTTTTTGCCCTCTACGGAGCAGTGAGCGCCGACGATAACAGAAAAGAAGGAGAGGCACTTCAGAGTCAGTTCGTCGGGATTGATGTTACGCCTTTTGTTGAGCTTGTTTTCACGGAGGAAGACGGTGGAGAACGAAAGACTTATATTGTAAAGCGTGTACCGCGCCATATCCGCCCGCTGAAGCGGGGTAACGGCAAAAAGGAAGAGTCCGGGTCCGTATCTCTGACAATGCCGGACGGAACGGAATACGATACAAAAACAACAGATGAAAAGTTGATAGAACTTATCGGACTCACAAAGCAGCAGTTCATGCAGGTCGGTATGATAGCCCAGGGAGAATTCCGCCGCCTGCTGGTTGCGAAATCAAATGAGAAAAAGGAAATATTCCGCCGGCTTTTCAATACGGAAATATATCAGAAAATCGTGGACGAGCTTCAGGAGCGGCGCAGAAAAGAGCAGTCGGAAATAGATAAGCTTTGGGCTGATGTAAAGGCACAGGTGGGAATCCTGCAGTTTACGGAGGAACAGGAGCTCTCTAAGCATTGTGATTCTATAAAAACTGCGAAAAAGCCTGCGGTTTCAGAGCTTGAAGCCCTTATGGAGGGGCTCGAAGCTTTCTGTCAAAAGGATCGGGCGGCACTTTCAAAACTGGAAAACGAGCGTAAGGAAGCTGCACGTGTCCGTGACGAAAAAAAGGCGGCACTTGCGACAGCGGAAGCACTTTTGGAGTCATTCAATCAGCTGGAAAACGCTCAAAAGACAATAGCGGACCAAGAAAAGCTTGCGGCTGAGATGGAGAAAAAGGAGCTGCTTTCAAACCGTATAGCCGCGGCATACGATATTTTAGCGGTTTACAGACGTTTTGAGGACGCTGATAAGGACCTGCGCAGTTCAGAGGAAAAACTTTCCGCGCAGGAAAAGCTTTTGCCGGGGCTTACAGAAAAAGCAGAGAGTGCTGCGAAAGCCGAGGCTGCGGCAAAGACCGCGCAGCAGGCAGCAGAGGGCGGACTGGCGGCAATAAAGGTAAAGGCTGATGCTGCGCTTAAGCTCTTTGACGAACTCAAGGGTGCTGAAAAAACAGCCAACACTGCAAGGAGCGCATGGGAAAAGGCGGATTCGGAAAAGGAAACGGCAAAAAAAGCACTGGAAAGCTTCGACACGGATATCAATGACAAGCGCAAAGAAGCAGACTCTTTGCAGAATACAGGAGCAGAATTCAAGGACGTGGAAAATAAAATCGCTTCCATAAGGGAGGCGGAGGCACACCTGAACTCTGCAAAAACAGCGAATGATGAATACCATAAATACATCGCTGATTATAAAACCGCCTCGGAAAAGTACGCGACAGCCAGAAAAAACTATGAAACCGCAAACGGAGAATTCGTTTCCGTTCAGAAAGCGTTTCTCGACGCGCAGGCGGGCTTCCTTGCACGGGAACAGCTTCATGAGGGTGAGCCCTGCCCTGTGTGCGGCTCCGTAGAGCACCCTGCACCATGCAGACTTCCCGAAGGACAGGAGCACCTGACCCGGGAGATGGTGGAGCAGGCAAAGACAGAAGCGGAACGCTGCGCAAAAGCACAGGAAGCTTCATCGAAAGCTGCAGGCGAAAAAAATGCGGCACTTGAAGCAAAAAAAGAAGAGCTGAGGGGACTGCTCAGTGCATTGAGAAGCGCAATGCAAAAGGTTATTGAGGTTCCTGATGAGCTTCGTCTTCCGCTTGCCGAGAAAATGATTGCAGAAGCAAGTGATGAACTCGGCGAGAAGGAAAAATCGCTGAAGAAAAAAATAAAGCGGTATAATGAGCTTCAAAACGAACTGCAGAAAACGGACGAAAAACGTGAGTCTCTGAAAAAGGCAGAGGAACAGAGCTTACAAAATGAGAGCCAAGCAAAGACAGACTTTGATTCTGCTGCAGCGGCTCTTGAAACTCTGAAGAAAAGAAAGAACGAGTACGAAACGGAAGCTGAGGCCAGGGAGGCCCTCAAAAAGGCTCAGAATGAAAAAGCAGATAAGGACAAAAAGCTTGAAATGGCGCATGATGAAGCCGAAAAATCGGCAAAAGCAATGAATGAATCGAAAGCGTTGATTGAAAGCTGTAAAAAGGAGATACCAAAAAAGAAAGAGGAATTACAGAAACGCCTTGATGAATACGAATCTGTTTACCGGTCAAAAGATTTTTCCGAGCTTGAATGGCAGGAGCTTACCCGCGAGCATGAAAAAGATGAGTCAGCTGCACTTCGGGATGAGGTTCAGCAGTTCAGGCAGGAGATAATAAGCGCAAAGGCAGTTGAAGCGTCCGCAGACAAAGCAGTCAAAGGACAGGAAAAGCCTGATATAGACGCGCTGAAAGCTGCAGCGGATGCTTCCGATACCGTAGCGAAGGAAGCACAGACACGTTATGAAGAGCTTTCGGGACGTGTAAAAACCAATGAAGCCGCGTATAAAAATCTTTTGAATGGGCTTGCCGAGAGAAAAGAGCGTATGCACAGTTACGGGGTCATAGACGGCCTTTACAGCCGCCTTTCCGGCAATGTTACCGGCGCCCGTATGGATATTGAAACATTCGTGCAGAGATATTACCTGGAAAATATCCTTCACGCCGCGAATCAGCGATTTTACACGATGTCAGGAGGACAGTTTGAGCTGCGCATGATGAATATTGAGGATGCAGGAGCCGGAAAGAATCAGGGGCTTGATCTCTTGGTGCACTCCTTCGTGAATAATAATGAACGTAGGGTGGATTCTCTTTCCGGAGGTGAGTCATTCATGGCGGCACTTTCACTTGCTCTTGGTATGGCGGACCAGATTCAGGCCGAGACAGCGTCAATCCGTCTCGATGTCATGTTCATCGACGAAGGATTCGGGTCCCTTGATGGAGCAAAATGCGGGCAGGCAGTGCGCATTCTGCAGCGCATGGCAGGCAGCGACAGGCTTATCGGAGTTATCTCCCATGTGTCCGAGCTGAAGCAGAGTATTGAAGACCAGCTTATCGTTACAAAGGATGAAGAAGGCAGCCACACACGCTGGGTTATCAGCTGACGGACGAAACGTAAAAAAATAATGTTTTGTGGAAAAATAATTTCTTTTGTATTATACTTTGGTTATAAGTTTGTTCTGGAAAGGCAATCAATAAAACGGAGGCGACGGAAAAATGAAAAAAACATTCCTCTTGCTTGGGACACTTCTTTGTGCTCTGGCAATGCTCTTGAGCGGCTGTGGAGGCGGAGACAAAAAAGCAGACGCGCCGAAGGGCGGAGACAAGGAACTCACGGTCTACACGGCACGCAGTGAGAGCCTGAACAATGCAGTTATCCAGAACTTTGAAAAAGACACGGGAATTAAAGTAAATGTAGTCGTTGCCGGCACGGGCGAGGTCGTTAAGCGCGTCGCGTCGGAGAAGGCTAATCCTCTCGGAGATATTCTCTGGGCAGGCAGCGAGGCTATGCTCGCATCCAAGAAGGATCTTTTCCAGGAATATGTATCTCCTGAGGACAAAAACATGATGCCGGAATTTCGCAACACGACGAAATTCTTCACACCGGCATTCTCTGACCCGACAGTCATGATTGTTAATACGGACATGACGAAGGACATGAAGATTGAGGGTTTTGCTGATCTTTTGAATCCTGCGCTTAAGGGCAAGATTGCTTTCGGCGACCCGGTCAATTCTTCCTCGGCATTCCAGTCCCTCGTCGTTATGCTCTATGATATGGGCAACGGTGAGCCGTTCAGCGAAGGCGCATGGAACTATGTGGATAAATTCCTCGCTCAG
>JAILNL010000160.1 GCA_024691625.1 Schwartzia sp. (in: firmicutes) | reverse complement strand
CTGTATCGGAACACTAACATTTGACGATAAAGAAGGTGCTGTGAAAAATGCTTTCGCATTTTTACAGCTCCTTTTTTTATGCATTACATACTGTCTTTATTGAGCTTTTTAAGCTCCTTTTTTGCAATCTTTCCTGTTGCGGTTTTCGGCATTTCTTCGATTTCGTGGAATTCGCGCGGTATCTTGAAGAGTGCCAGATTCTGCTGCAGGTATTTTTTGAGTGCGCGCAGGTCAACCTCCGCATCAGGCTGGACTGTGTAGTAGCAGCAGCCGGCCTGTCCGCGCAGCTTATCTTCAATAGGAATTACAGCTACCTCGCGTACACCGGGGAACTGATATATAAGCTCTTCGATTTCGCGCGGGTAGATGTTTTCGCCCATGCTGATAATCATATCTTTTATGCGGTCGACTATGTAGTAGTAGCCGTCCTTGCCGCAGCGGGCAACGTCTCCCGTGTGCAGCCAGCCGTCTGCCAGTGTTTCCGCGGTGGCGTCGTCACGCTTCCAGTAGCCGTGCATTACGTTCGGTCCCTGTACAAGCAGCTCTCCGACTTCTCCCTGGGGCACGTCGAGCCCTGTTTCGGGGTCTACGATACGGACCTTTACGTCCGGAAGGGCAGGGCCTACAGAGGTTGCACGGGGGGCTTCAGGCGGGTTCATGGTGACAACAGGCGAAGCCTCGGAAAGTCCATACCCCTCAATGATGGGGATATTAAACTTCGTGGTGAAGGCTGAGCCGATTGCCTCGGGAAGTGTCGTTCCTCCCAGCATGACAAAACGAAGTGTTTTGAAATCCTCTGTGGAAGCAAGCTTTGTTATAAGCGAGCAGATGGACGGGACCATGACTATGATGGTAACACCGAGCGCTCTTGTGATATCGATGGTTTTCTTCGGGGTGAAGGAATCCAGGATACTGAGCGTGCCGCCCGCGTAAAGTCCTGCCATGACGGCGCAGGTCCATGCGAAGCAGTGGTACATGGGAAGTACGCAGAGCACATTGTCCGAGCTTGTGTAGTGAACGACCTGCTGCAGGTCAATGGTGTTCATCACGATATTTTTATGAGACAGTATGGCGCCTTTGGGTTCTCCCGTAGTACCTGAGGTATAGATGAGTGCGACAGGTTCGTCGGCACCGAAATCCTTCGGAAGCTCCGGCGGCGGGGGCAGTGTCGTAGGCTCTATGCAGGCTCCTATGTCAAGCTGCTGGACATCTTCGTAATACTGCGAGTTTATTGCAGCATCAAGTGTCAGCGGTTTATCAGTGAGCAGAAAGTGCGAGTCCGCGTTTTTGAGTATGAAAGCTGTCTCGCGCATGCTGAGCTGAAAGTTGATAGGCACGACAACGGCGCCCAGAGAAGCTATAGCCATGTAAGCGGCAATGTATTCCGCACGGTTGTGGGAGTATATTCCGACGGTGGAGTGTCGTCTTACACCCATGGCGTACAGACGGCGGCGGCAGTTTTCCGTAGCAACTCTCAGTCCGCGGTAAGTGAGCGCGCCGAGCTGGCTGTAGACGGCGTCGTCGTTATCTTTGCCCCTCCTTAGTATTTCATGAACAAGCATAAAGAGTATCCTCCCTTGGGATTGTGAATAAATTTATTTTCTGATTTATGCTATTTAATTATAATGCCTTTAATCGAAGTTTGCCATAGGCAAACTTTCCTCAGCGGCATTTTACCCGCGGACACCGGCTTCGTGCCGCAGCGAGGCGGGATATGTGTTCACTATATGTTATCCGTTATTATCTTACCTATATATAGGCTGTCTTTTCCGAAGTATATAGCATGAAAGTGAAAAGCTACAGGAAACGCAATTTATCTTATGGATTGTTTTCACTTCTGTGGATAAATTTTGAATATTCTATAGATATGGAGTATCTTACAGAATTTTTTCATAAATATCTTTACTTGTTGACATGGAATGAAGTATAATAAACGTATCGATAGAGTTGACATACAACTCATAGAAATCATTTATCAAATTCATTTCTTGTGAGAGGGGGTAATGCCGGCGATATTGAAGCCTTACAATCCAGTATAAAAGGGGGAAAAAATTGTGCTGAAAACAAACATGCAAAAGGGTATTTTTACAGTACTCATCGGTATCATCATTTGGTTCTGCCCTATGCCTGCAGGCCTCAAACCTGACGCTTGGCATATGTTCGCAATCTTCGTTTCCACAATCGTTGGTTTCATTCTTCACCCGCTGCCAATCGGAGCCGTCGCACTCATCGCGGTCGGTGTAACGGGATTCCTGAAGGTGTTGAAACCGGCCGCAGCTCTCTCGGGTTTCGGCAATGCCACAATCTGGCTTATCGTTTCGGCATTCCTGTTTGCAAAAGGCTTCATCAAAACGGGTCTTGGCAAACGCATCGCTTACAAAATCATGGCGGCTATCGCTACAAGCTCCCTGAAGCTTGGTTACACGATGGCTTTCACGGACCTTATCATTGCTCCTGCTACACCGTCCAATACGGCTCGTGGCGGCGGTATCCTGTTCCCGATTGTCCGCAGCCTTTGCGCAGCGTTCGAATCTGAGCCGGGTCCGACAGCAAAGAAAATCGGTTCCTATCTCGTAGCATGCACGTTCCAGAACAACTGCATCACGTCTTCCATGTTTATCACGGCTGTTGCTCCGAACCTTCTGGTTGTTTCGCTGGCAGCTGAAACTGCAGGCGTAGAAATCAGCTGGGGTCTCTGGGCTCTCGCATGTATCGTACCGGGCCTCCTGGCTCTCCTCATCTGCCCGTACCTTGTTTACAAGGTCTGCCCGCCGGATCTGAAAGAGACTCCG
>JAILNL010000134.1 GCA_024691625.1 Schwartzia sp. (in: firmicutes) | reverse complement strand
TGTCAGGAGCTATGCCGTGCAGGGAAAACTGTTCTTATGGTGGTTCACGAGCTGAGTCTTGCAGCGAGATTTTGCAGCAGATTGATGCTCATTGGAAATAATAAGGTTATGAAGGACGGAAAGCCTGAGGAGGTTCTTACTGAGAAATATCTGACAGAGGCTTACGGCGTTCCTGTACGGGTGGTTGAAAATCCAAAGACAGGACATGTTGAGGTTTATACAGAACCTAACGAGAAAAATCCGGAACGAAAGGCTCTTTTGCATGTAATCCAATCCGGTGAAACGGAGGAAGCTCATGATAAAGAATAAATTGTCGTTTCGAGTCTATATGATTTTGCTGGTTTTAATTTTGACAGGAGTCAGTATTCTTTCCATGGCTTGGGGCCAGATTGATATTCCCCTTCGGACGGCTGCTGCGTTTTTGTGTCAGTCCCTTGGGCTGCCTGTCCTCACTGATGTAGTGGTGACTCCAGAGCAGCAGGCGGTGCTTCTTCATATTCGTCTGCCCCGTACCATAGTCGGTCTTTTGGTTGGGGCCGGACTTGCGGCATCGGGCACTGTCATGCAGGGGCTTTTCGCTAATCCTCTGGCAGATCCGGGCATAGTCGGCGTGTCCAGCGGCGCGTCCCTGGGGGCGGTCATAGCAATAGCCACAGGCTTCAGTGAGATGAGCATGTTTGCGACTCCGCTCTTTGCGCTTTGCGGCGCGGCATGTGCGGTTATTCTGACCGTGGGACTTGCTATGCGTCACGGAAAGGTTCCAATGATGATGCTTCTTTTATCAGGCGTCGTGGTTGGAATGCTTTTGGCGGCGGCAACAGCAGGTATTTTGACAGTGGTAAACGAGCATAAGCTTCAGCAGTATCTTTTCTGGACAATCGGTGGTCTTGATTACAGGCGCTGGGAGCACGTTCTTATGGGAGTCGGACCGATTTTGGGCGGTATAGCTGTCATGCTTCTTATGGCGCGCCATCTGAATGTCCTGGTACTCGGAGATATCGAGGCTAAGGCGGTAGGCCTTCCTGTGGTAAAATATCGGCTCGGTTTTTTGGCGCTTGCTGCAATGACGACTTCGGTGGGCGTCTGCATCAGCGGAAACATCGGCTTTGTTGGCCTTGTTGTTCCTCACATGATGCGTATGCTGATAGGGCCTGACCACAGATATCTCCTACCTGCAAGTGTTCTTGCGGGAGCAAGCTTTCTTGTGCTATGCGACGCTATAGGGCGCGTTATTGTGTCACCCAGCGAGGTACGCGTGGGCATTATGACGGCTCTTATCGGTACTCCGTATTTTCTCTATTTGCTGAGAAAAACGTATACTACAACACGGTGAGCGTATAGAGAAAGGGAAGAAAGTCATGTTCAAAGCAAGGTATCGATGTCATAGGGGCACGGTACTTGCGTTCCTTCTGTTAGGTATTGTCTGCAGCCTTTTGATGGGCTGCGGAAAGGAAAAAGCAGAGAAGAACGCGGGTGATGGCTCCGGCTATGATATCGTTGATTATCAGGGAACCACGGTTCATATCCCGGCGAAGCCGAAACGGATTATGTCATTCATGACCGGAACGGACGAGATACTTTTGGGACTCGTCGAGCCGGAGCGCATGGTTGCAATCAACAAGGAGTTTGCGGATCCGAGCCGTTCCAATGTGTACGAGCTCTCGCAGAGGATATCGCACGTAATTGAAAGAAATCCTCCTGTTGAACGCATCATATCGTTGCAGCCGGATCTCATCATAGTCCATGCGTGGATATCCCAGGAGAAGATAGAGACGCTGCGGGAATTTCATATTCCTGTCGTTGTCGTGAAATCACCTAAGAGTCTGGCGGAGATTCACTCGACTATCCGCCTTATCGCGGCGGCAATCGGAGAGCCTGAACGGGGAGAAAAGCTTATTTCCAAGATGGGCGATGAGCTTTCTAAACTCAAAGAAAAGATTGATGCGATTCCTGCAGAAAAACGGGGGAAACGCATCGCGTTCATTTCCGTTATGGCCGGCTACGGCGGACGGGGAAGTATTTTCGATGATTATTGCAAATTCGCGGACGCGAAAAACGCGAAGGCCCTTGCAGGCATCAAGGAAGGACAGGTCATGGCAAAGGAGCAGCTACTGGAAATGAATCCTGATATACTTA
>JAILNL010000073.1 GCA_024691625.1 Schwartzia sp. (in: firmicutes) | reverse complement strand
GTTTCCTGCGTATGGCATTCCACCGCTGGAACGCTTCTCGCAGGGTGGTTCGGACGCCGTGACGAAAAACAGGAAGAAGCAGCTGCAGCTATGGGCTGAGAATATTAAATCTGATTGCTGGCGGGAGTCACTTCGTGACTCCCGTTTTTGCGTGCTTTTTGATTTAAGGGAATACCTGATAGTATTATTTATATAGAAACGAAACGCAAAATAGGAATGTTTTGCCGTGGGCAAAACTTGAACAATTATGTTATAACGCTGTATAATATAAGAATACTTTTGTAATGATTTCGGCGGCCGTGGCCGTCGATAGGAGGCTAAATGATATGTTGGATTTGAAGTTTGTCCGTGAAAATCTGGACGTTGTAAAGACGATGCTGAAAAACCGTCACAATCCGCTCTCTCTTGATGAGTTTGAGAAGCTTGAGAAAGAACGCCGCGAGATTCTTGGAGAGGTCGAGGCGCTCAAAAACAAGCGCAATACGGCTTCAAAGGAAATCAGCGTAATGAAAAAGAACGGCGAGAACGCGGATGCTCTTGTCACTGAAATGCGCGAAGTCGGCGACAAAATCAAAGAGCTTGACGCACGTCTCAAGGACGTGGAGACGAATCTTACGGATATTCTTCTTCATATTCCTAACATTCCTAAGGAAGATGTGCCTATCGGAAAGGACGATACGGAGAATCCTGAAATCCGCAAATGGGGCGAGCCAAAGAAGTTCAGCTTTGAGCCGAAGGCTCACTGGGATATTGGTTCTGACCTTGATATTCTCGATGCTGAGCGCGCGGCAAAGGTTTCCGGCGCACGTTTCACGTTTTACAAAGGCCTGGGGGCCCGTCTTGAGCGTGCCTGCATCAATTTCATGATGGACCTGCACGCAAAACAGGGCTATACGGAAATGCTGGCACCGTATATCGTCAACCGTGATTCCATGGTTGGTACGGGACAGCTTCCGAAATTCGCCGAGGATATGTTCAAGCTTGAGGGACTGGACCAGTATCTTGTTCCGACGGCTGAGGTTCCGGCAACGAACTTCCACCGCGAGGAAATCCTCGACGGCGCAAAGCTGCCTGAGCACTACACGGTATATACGGCAAGCTTCCGTGCTGAGGCAGGAAGCGCAGGCCGCGATACCCGCGGTCTTATCCGTCAGCACCAGTTCAACAAGGTAGAGCTTATCAAGTTCGCTCTTCCTGAGGAGTCCTGGGACGAGCTTGAGGGCATGATTCATGACGCAGAGGAAGTTCTGCAGCTCTTAAAGCTCCCGTATCACGTTGTTACTCTCTGCACAGGAGATATGAGCTTCACATCGGCAAAGACATACGATATCGAGGTATGGATGCCGTCGCAGAACTGCTACCGTGAGATTTCCTCCTGCTCGAACTGCCTTGATTACCAGGCACGCCGTGCAAATATCAAATTCCGCCGTACACCGAAGGATAAGCCGGAATTTGTTCATACCCTTAACGGTTCCGGACTTGCGGTCGGTCGTACTGTGGCTGCTATCCTTGAGAACTATCAGCAGGAGGACGGTTCCGTCATCGTGCCGGAGGCTCTTGTACCGTACATGGGCGTTGAAGTCATTAAATAAGCAAAAGGTGAAGTTATGATAGAACGGGTACCACCGCAAAGTATAGAAGCGGAGCAGGCCGTCCTCGGAGCTATGCTTATAAAGAAAGAGGCTGCTATCGAGGCGATGGAAATCCTTCGTCCGGAGGATTTTTACCGTGACGCGCACCGTGTCGTTTTTGAGGCCATCATGGCTGTTTTTCAGAACGACAGCGCCGTGGATATGATTACGGTTACTGAGCAGCTTAAAAAATCGGATATGCTTGAAAAGGCGGGCGGCGTAGCCGGTGTTACCGCCCTTGCGAATGCTGTCCCGACGGCGGCGAATGTGGTCTATCATGCGAAGATCGTCCGCGAAAAGGCGGAGCTCCGCGAGCTCATAAATGCAGGCTCGGAGATTACAGGCTGGGCGTTTGAGGACAGTGACGACGTTGATACTGTCATGGACCGTGCGGAAAAGCGTATTCTTGATGTTACGGCCCGTGAGAATTCGGCGGATTTTACCCCTATGAAGGATATTGTCATAGAGACCTTCAAGCAGGTAGAGAACCGCGCCGGCAACAAGGGTGCTCTTACGGGTGTTGCTTCGGGCTTCACGGATTTGGACAAGCTCACTTCGGGCTTTCAGCCCTCTGATTTGATTCTCGTGGCGGCACGTCCGTCCATGGGTAAAACGGCGTTCACCCTGAACATCGCTTCCTATGTGGCGGTGCATCTGGACAAGCCTGTAGCTTTTTTCTCGCTGGAAATGTCCAAGGAGCAGCTTGTACAGCGTATGCTCTGCTCCGAGGGTGCCATAGATTCTCAGCGTCTTAGAAACGGCGATTTGAATGACGAGGACTGGGAGCATCTTATAGCGGCGGCAGACCGGCTTACGAATGCTCCTGTGTTTATCGACGATACACCGGGCATCACGGTAATGGAGCTTCGCTCCAAGGCCCGCCGTGTCAAGGCAGAGCACGGACTTTCTCTCGTTGTCATCGACTATCTGCAGCTCATGTCGGGCCGTGGCTCGAAGGGCAGCGATAACCGTCAGCAGGAGATTTCGGAGATTTCCCGTTCCCTGAAGGCGCTGGCAAGAGAACTGAAGGTTCCTGTCATAGCGCTTTCGCAGCTTTCGCGAAGCGTAGAGTCCCGTCAGGTCAAGCGGCCTATGCTTTCCGACCTTCGTGAGTCGGGTTCTCTTGAGCAGGACGCGGACATTGTTATGTTCCTCTACCGTGAGGATTACTATGATAAAGAAACAGAGCAGCAGAACGTCACCGAGGTCATTGTTGCCAAGCACAGAAACGGCCCTATCGACACCGTGCGTCTCTACTTTGATAAAGAGTTTACACGTTTTGCCAATTTTGCAGGCAATCTGCCGGATCAGTAAGGAGGATATGACCATTGGAAGGACATTGGGAAAAAAGAGGAATTGTTAAGACAATCATATTTACGATTGTCACTTGTGGTTTATACGGCATCTACTGGATGTACGCAATGACCAACGAGTGCCACGAGGCAGCAGGCCGTCAGACAACGGCTTCCGGCGGCATGGCATGTATTTATACTTTCGTCACCTGCGGTATCTACTTTTTCTACTGGCTCTATAAGATGGGAGCAACTCTGGAAGAGGCGAAGCGCAACCGCGGCATCTACGTGGACGGAAACGACAGCATCATGTATCTGCTGTTTGCATTCTTCGGTCTTGCTATCGTCAGTGAGGCGCTGATTCAGAGCACTCTGAACGACCTTTACGATTTCGACGAGGCTGTTGCACGCGGCGAAAATCTTCCGACCGCGCAGGGATAAGATATGGAATCAGAGCGCAGGAAAGACGCTTTGAAAAAATACGGCGGGCTCCTTTTATTGGGGCTCGCCTATTTTGCGTTTATAAAGCTCACGGGACTGAGCATTCCGTGTCCGTTTCATGAGCTGACAGGCTTTCTGTGCCCGGGCTGCGGTATTACTGATATGTTTCTTGCGCTTTTTGCAGGGGATATTTCGGGCGCCTTCGCGGCAAATCAGATGCTCTTTGTCACAGGGCCCTTTATTCTGGCGCTAACCGCGTACGACGAGGCTCACTGGATAAAGACAGGCAGAAGGGCGGAGGTTTCCCCGTGGATATGGAAGGTTCTCCTGGCAGCGTTTGCCGTGTTCACGGTCTGGAGAAATGTTTTTTGAGCTGCCTGTAATCTGCTTTGCAGGAAATTTAATATTTACGGCGAATTCTATATTTCGGGAGAGTATATCCCCCTATGTATAGAAATGTTTTTCGGCGGAAGGAGGATAGCATATGCGCAGACTGTACGTGTGCATGGTTCTTCTTTTCGCTGTTTTTTTGCTGTCTTTTGGCAGTGTCGGCGCGGAAATGCGTAAGGTGAATATCGGGATTGTGAAAAACAGCGTGCCCGAGACCATAGAAAGCCGAAAGCTGCTCAGAACATATACAAAGACATATCTGGACGAAATCGCCCGCAAGGCGAACTGGCGTTATTCCTTGTATGAGCTCGCTCCTGAGGACGCCAAGCGTATGCTGCGTTCGGGTGAGATTGATTTCATGGTGCCCGTGACAGAAATAGATGCGGCCCGTGAGGACGGCTTTATTTTCAGCGAGGGCTTTGCCTGCTATGGGCTTTTGTCCCTTTATACCCGTGCGGACAATACGACGCTCAATGTGGAAGACAAAAGAACCATGCGCGGCTGCCGTGTGGGTATGCTGAAGCATGGCGCGTACGATATAAAGCTGCTCTACATAATGAATAAATTCAATTGGGAAGTACAGCCCGTGTATTACAGGGATTCTTCGCAGATGATGAAGGCACTCCGCGAGGGCGGGGTTGACGCTGTGCTTGACGACGGCAGCCACATCACCAAAAACGAGCGCTGGCTTTTTGATATTGATGTGGTACGGCAGCAGTTTATGACCGTGGCGGAGAAAAAAGAGCTGCTGAACAGCGTAAATAATGCCATTCTCGACAGCGAGATACTGAACCCTTCCTTTGAAACGGGAATAGAGAAGGACTACCTTGACCCGGTGCAGCGTCATATTGTGAAGTATACGGAGAGGGAGCTTGACTACATAAAGTCAGCCTCTGTTCTTAGGGTGGTTGTTATGCCTTATGTGCCGCCTCTCTTTGACGTGTCGCATGAAAAGGAAAAGCCCTGGGGCATTTATGTAGACCTTATGAAGGCAGTATCGGACGATACAGGATTGAAATTTACATTCATAGAGGCAAAGGACGAGGAGGCTGCCATAAAGCTGATGGATGCAGGCAGGGCAGACCTGATTTTTGCCGTGTATCAGAATACGAAGGTTCCGGAGGGGGCGGCTTTTACAAACACACTGAGAAAAGAGCCCTTTGTCATTGTGGTGCGCACGGGAATGGACTGGGAAGCCAACGGCTACGGCAAAATCGCGGTCCCCAGAGTTTTCCCGGGTGTCATAGAATTCATGGAAAACCACTACCCGAATGCGGAAATTGTGGAGTACAGCATGGTGAGGGACTGCCTGAGGGCGGTGGAGATGAATGAGGTGGCATGTGCCATCGTTCCAAACGAGCTTTTGGATTATTACAGCAGTACGGCGCTTCGCCCGGACATAGATATCATTCCGCTGACACGGATTAATGTTCCTGTAGGAATAGGGATATCCCCTCAGGCTTCGCAGATACTGCAGTCTGTTTTGAACACGGCATTCCTAAGGATTCCTCCTGAAGAGGTGGAACGCATTATCGAGAAAAACGGAGAGCCTGAGCTTTCGCTTAGGTATGTGGTTCAAAAATATCCCTTCCGTGTGACGCTCATTGTGGCGATTATACTTTTCTTTGCGGGATTGGGACTGTTCCTCGTATACCGCGCAAATGAAGAAAAATCTAAAAACGCGGTGCTTCGCGAAAAGAACC
>JAILNL010000176.1 GCA_024691625.1 Schwartzia sp. (in: firmicutes) | reverse complement strand
ATGATGTAAATTTCAAGCTCCTGTCTTCCGAACATCAACGCTTCTTCATGTGAATCAAAAGCGATATCTATGATGTTTCCCTTGATTCCCCAGCCAATATCCTCTGCCACAGCTTCGCCGTAGCCGGGAATATATACCTTGGAACCCAAAGGAATAAAGGACGGGTCTACTGCAATAACACCATGTCTTACAGGAGTGCCGCTTGCTGTGTTCGGCCCGTTTCCGGGGTCATACGCGCTGTACGCCGTAGCCTCCACATACACCGCATCACCCTTATGAGGATGATGCTGCTCCGGGACTGCCTTCGGATCATGATGCGGTGCTTTCTTCAAAGCCTCAAAAGTTTCAGGGCCGCAAATACCGTCCACCTCTAAATGATTTTCCTGCTGAAAGACCTTTATGGCTTCGACGGTCATTTTTCCACAAATGCCGTCTGCCTTTCCTGTCAAAAAGCCTTTCTCAATCAAAAGCTCCTGCACCTGCTTAACAGCTTCACCACGAGAACCCTGCTTCACAAGCATTTTCCCGGCGGCGTAAGTGCTGGAAGACACCACCAATAATACAACAGTCAGTATCGAAAAAAACAACGCAATCTTTTTTCTCACTTCTAACACCCCGCCGTAATTGTTATTCTAAATCACACATGTTAATTATAGCGGGATTATTCAAAACAGTCAAAAAACTTCATGGCCGAAGAGCTGTTAATCCTGTTGTTTCAAGGATTCTAGGAACTTTTTCTCTTCATCGTCAAGGGTGTAATTTTCAAGCAGGTCAGGACGATTCTTTATGGTCTCCGACAAAGCCTGTTGTTTTCTCCATGCAGCAATCTTGGCATGATCTCCCGAAAACAGCACCTCAGGAACATCCATCCCCATATATGAACGCGGACGGGTGTACTGCGGAAACTCCAGAATCGAATCATAAAAAGAATCAGTAACCGCCGATTCCGCAGAGCCAAGGACTCCCGGAAGCATTCTTGCGATAGTATCAACCATAACCATTGCCGGCAGCTCTCCGCCTGTCAGCACATAGTCCCCAATCGAAACAGCCTCATCAGCCAGATTATGTTCTATACGTGCGTCAAAACCCTCATAATGACCGCAGATTAAAATCAGCTGCTCGTATTCCGCAAGCTCCTTCGCCTTATTCTGCGTAAAAGTAACTCCGTTGGGACTCAACAACACAACACGCTTCTTTTGTGCCGCAGACTGTGCTTTAACATGCTGAACAGCACGAAAAAGCGGTTCTGGTTTCAAAACCATACCGCTTCCGCCTCCAAAAGGAGAATCATCTACCTGTCTGTGCTTGTCGTACGCAAAATTTCTGAAGTTAGTTAAATGAATATCAAGTATTCCCTGCTCGATTGACCTTTTAAGTATGCTTTCGGTAAATGGCCCCTCAAACATTGCCGGGAACAACGTCAGAATATCAATACGCATTATTCCAACACTTCCTGTAGCTTAACAATCATTTTCCCGTCTGCTATAGATATTTTTTTAACTACCGACTTCAGCGCAGGAATCAAAATCGGTTCATCACTGTCCGGTGACTCTACCACATACACGTCATTGCTTCCGGGCTGCAGAACGTCAACAACACGTCCGAGAGCTTTTCCGTCCTCTGTCTCTACATTAAGTCCGAGAATATCAAAGGTGTAATATTCATCCTCTTCCAGAGGAACTGCTTCCGTTCTCTCAACGGAAAGCATACGCCCCGTAAGTGTTGCAGCCTTTTCGCGTGAATCATAACCGCTGAACATCATCAAAATACGGTCATTCTGATATCTGACGGATTTAATATCCATCGACTCATCATCGACAAACACCTTTTTCATGCCCTTAAAACGCTCAGGGTAATCCGTGATAGGAACAACCTTCAGCTCCCCATGAACACCATGGGGAGCCCCAATTTTGCCAATGACAATATTATTTTTAGCTGCGGATTGCGACGATAATGTCATCTTCTACCAAAACCTCAACATTCATCAATTCGCGCATATTGCTGCCGACCTTCAACTCAACCAAGTGTTCGAGAGTTCCCTGAATGATCTCGGCGCCAATAGCAAGCTTCTTTGTATCTTCCAGCTTGTGCTCAGCTTCAGCCTTGAACTCCTCGCGTTTCTGGCGCTCAATGCCGAAATGCTGGCGGATTGCCTGCAGATTCTGGAGATTATTCTGAGCCTGCTCATTGATTACACGTTTTTCCTCTATATCAATCTGCTGCAGTTCCAGGTTTACCTGTTCAATATTCTTTGTCAAATCGTCAATAATTCTTTTCTTTAACTTCTCTGTCAGCTTTGCCTTGATAGTAACAGGCATTTTAACTTTAATACTATCCATAACGTTTCCTCTTTTCATATTTGAATAGAAAAACAGCGGCCTTGCTCCCAAATAGGAAACACAGCCGCGTCTTTCAACAAATTTCCACAGTTACCTTTTTGTTCTGACGGGTAGCAGCGGCCTTAACGACCGTGCGCATCGCCTTAGCAATCTTTCCCTGCTTACCGATGACCTTACCCATATCATCAGGGGCAACATGTAATTCAAAGACCGTCATGTGTCCACCATCTTTTTCGTCAATTACGACTTGATCAGGATGGTCAACTAACGATTTGGCTATAATCTCAACAATCTCTTTCATGTGGATATCCTCTTTCTTATTTCTTCGCATGCTTCAAAGCATCGAATTTAGCCATAATA
>JAILNL010000061.1 GCA_024691625.1 Schwartzia sp. (in: firmicutes) | reverse complement strand
GATGAGGTCATGAAGGCTGCCGGAATCATAACCGGACGCCGTGCTCCTCTCGGATGGAATCAGGGAAATGATGAAGTTGATTTCTATGATCTGAAGGGCATTATCGAGGAGCTTTTGACGGCTCTTTCCATTAAACGCTATACTGTAGAGGTCGGAGAGCATTACGCAATGCATCCGGGCAAAACAGCTGTCATTAAAAAGGGCAGTGATATTCTGGCATATATCGGAGAGGTACACCCTGCTGTTGCAGAAGCATTTTCTGTTAAGAAGAAAATGTATGCCTTTGAAATGGATGTTCTCACGCTGATGAAGCATTCGGAAGAGCATTTCACTTATACGCATCTGCCGAAATATCCGGCTGTCAGCCGTGACCTGGCGCTGCTTGTTGACCGTGATTTGCCGGCAATGGATATTGAAAAGGTCATCAAGAAGAATGCAGGCCCGTATTTCAAGGAAGTCTGCCTGTTCGATGTTTATACGGGAAAACAGGTTGACTCCGCGAAGAAGAGTGTCGCGTTCTCGCTTCTTTTCCAGTCAAATGATAAAACATTGACAGATGAGGAAGTAGATGAGGCGTTTGGTAAAATTGTTTCTGAAGTAGAAAAATTATTTGGCGCAGAACTGCGCGCGTAAAAAATAAAGCTGCTCTTGGCATTTGCTGGAGCAGCTTTTTACAAATCAGGGAGGGTGAGTGTATGAATCAGAAGGTTGACGTTGAAATTTTTGGCGAAATTATTCCGCTGAAGACAGACGGCGATTCCGAGTATGTACGTAATCTTGCGGCTTCAGTGGATAAGACCATGAGAGGTATCGCTCAAAAAACACGCAGTTTTTCTCCTGCTAGAGTTGGTGTATTGGCAGCTTTGGAATTTGCGGATAAATATTTTCAGGCAAAAAGAGATTATGATGAGCTGCTTGACCTCTTGGAGTCGAAAAAGAACCATAAATAGATTTTCGTTTTATTTCATACGTAATAAGGATTGATGAATAAGTGAAATAATGATATAGTACATAGAGATAAATTGATTGAAGTGGGAGTGTAGGATGTTTAATTTCAAGCACAAAAACACGGAATTTTTCGACCTGTTTGTCGACAGCGCCAAGTATTTTTACAAGGGTGCGCTTATTATGGAAGAAGTAATGCTTGATTCATCAAAGGCTGTTGTCAAGATGAAGGAAATCATTGATTTGGAGCATGAAGCTGATGCTGTGAATGACCGGATCATTGATCATCTGAATCAAACATTTATTACTCCCATTGATCGAGAAGATATTTTTGCTCTTGCAAACGGTCTGGATGACGGAGTCGATTTTTTGCAGGGTACACTTCAGAGAATTGTAATTTATCGAATCGGACCGTCAAAAGAAGGTGCTATTTCCTTAACAAAGCTGCTTTTGGAAGCAACTGAGGAAATAATAAAGGCATTCTCCCTTTTGAAGGATATAAAGAAAAACCATGTTGCTATTTTGGAGGCTACACATAAGATTGGAAAGCTTGAGAGTGAGGGCGACCGTGTTTATCGACATGAGATCGCTTACCTGTTCGATAATGTCAAGGATCCGATTGAGCTTATAAAGTGGAAGGATATTCTTGAAAATCTGGAAGATACGCTGGATCATTGCGAGGATGTTTCTGATATGATACGCGGTGTGGTAATGAAATATGCCTGAACTTCATTGGATGATTTTTACGGTTATCGGCCTTGCGGTATTGTTTGATTTTATCAATGGTTTTCATGATACCGCAAATGCTATTGCAACATCTGTTTCGACGAGGGCGATTGCTCCTAATGACGCAATCATCATGGCGGCTGTACTTAACTTTATCGGTGCTATGTACAGTACCGGTGTGGCTAAGACAATCGGAAGTGATATTGTCAGCTCGGCGGATCAGGTTAATGAGGCTGTGCTTATTGCGGCTTTGACCGGTGCTGTTATATGGAATATGTTAACATGGTGGATTGCTCTGCCCAGCAGTTCTTCACATGCGATGGTCGGCGGTGTTATCGGCGCGGTTTTGGTTTCTACGGGAATGGGGGGACTGAACTTTGCCGGAATTGGAAAGATTGTTCTTTCTCTTGTTATTTCGCCTGTACTGGCTATTGTTTCCGGATGCGCGGTCATGTACCTGCTCTATGTTATCTTTGGAAACACGTCTCCGCATATCATTAACGGACGTTTCAAAAAGATGCAGCTTGTTTCGGCAGCAATGATGGCTTTTTCCCATGGGTCGAATGATGCACAGAAATCCATGGGTATTATTACGCTGGCTTTGTTCAGCGGAAATTATATTTCCTCATTTGAGGTTCCGTTTTACGTAAAACTTTTATGCGCCGTTGCTATGGCACTTGGAACTGCGCTTGGCGGATGGCGTATTATCAAAACAATCGGCGGAAAGATTTTTAAGCTTGAGCCTATCAGCGGTTTTGCCGCAGATTTGAATTCGTCGCTCGTTATTTTTTCCGCGACACTGCTTCATCTGCCTGTTAGCACGACACATGTCGTTTCCGGTTCCATTATGGGCGTTGGAACGGCAAAGAGAATTCGTGCGGTACGCTGGGGTGTTGCACAGCAGATGCTTGTTGCATGGGTTTTGACTATTCCTTGCACGGCACTTTTGGGTTCTGTTCTGTATCAGATTGTTCTTTGGATTTTTTAAGACTTGAAAGGAGTTTGTCCTTTCAAGCTTTTTTTTTAGGGGGATGGAGGATATGGAATCATACGCTAAGGAAGCCTTTATTTCAGAGAAACAAACCCTTCGAGAAATATTTGATTCGTTCTTTCATGATGACATGAAAAATATTGTGGCCGGCAATGTTGACGGTAAAATTCACGGTCTTCAGAATGAGTTTGTCGGTAAACACAGATTTTGCCCGATTTTTATCCAAAGTGAAATAGGACAGCGTATATACCGCCGATCCATTATTTTCTTGATGATTATCGCCGTACATAGATTGTTTTCCGATGCGGAAGTAATAGTCCGTTTTACGGTAAACAAAGGACTGTACTGTGATATTGTGTTTAAAAACCATAAGCTGACTGCGGATGATGTTTCGCTTATAGACAAAGAAATGAAAAAAATTGTATCGGAGAATATTCCGATTACAAAGCAGCGTCTTCCTCGTGAGATAGCGATTCAGTTATTTAAGGAATCTAAACAGATTGCAAAGGTTAATCTGCTAAATTCCCTTATATTGAAAGAAGTAAGTGTTTTTTTCTGCGGAAAGGATTATGGATATTTTTACGGATCTATGCTGGACAACACCGGTGAATTAGGTCAGTTTAAAATTAATTATGAGGAACCGGGGATACTGCTGAGGACTCCGGCAGGAGGAAAAGCAATTTGCTCTGAGGTTAAGCAGCCAAAGTTCAGAAGTATTTTGACCGAATCAAAAGAGTGGGCTGAAATACTTCACTGCGGGTATATTCCTGATTTGAACCGCTACATAAAGCATAATAAGATTACAGATATTATTCGTGTTTCGGAAGCGCTTCATGAGAAACGAATAGCCAATATTGCGGATGAAATTGCCAGCAATATCAATCGTGTGCGTCTGATTACCATTGCAGGCCCGTCCTCTTCCGGTAAAACATCGTTCAGCCAAAGGCTTAAAGTGCAGCTGAGGGTGTTGGGGCTTGAGCCCGTGTCATTATCTTTGGATGATTATTTCTGGGAGCGTGAAAGAAATCCGAAGCTGCCTAACGGTGAATATGATTATGAATCGTTGGATGCATTGGATCTTGAACTTGTAAACGACCATCTGTTAAAGCTTTTGAACGGTGAAGA
>JAILNL010000027.1 GCA_024691625.1 Schwartzia sp. (in: firmicutes) | reverse complement strand
TAAGTACAGCGACCGCCAGGGCGGTTACACCCGCATCATGAAACTCGGAACGCGTCGCGGCGATGCTGCTCCGATGGTTGTCATTGAGCTCGTTTAATTGCAAAAAACGCTGTCCTTCGGGACAGCGTTTTTTTTATGCCTGTATACTAATTGTTACCATTGCTTATGTATTGCGTTAACGATTGCTTTTGAGTATAATGGTATCGTCATACGGGAGGACTGTGTGACGATGACAGTACATGGGGATGGATATATGTCTTTTATTGAAATCAAGGATTTAACACATATATATCATGCAGGGCAGGAAAATGCAAAAGAAGCGCTTTCAAAGGTTTCAATTAATGTAGAAAAGGGTGAGTTCGTTGCTGTTCTTGGAGAGAACGGCTGCGGCAAATCTACCCTTGCGAAGCATATAAATGCACTGCTGCTTCCTACAGACGGCTGCTGTATTGTAGACGGCATGGATACAAATGATGTCACAAAGGTATGGGATATACGTCAGCAGGTTGGAATGGTATTTCAGAATCCCGACAACCAGATTATCGCGTCTGTAGTTGAAGAAGATGTTGCATTCGGTCCTGAGAATCTGGGAATTCCGCGGGATGAGATAAAAAAGCGGGTAGATGAGGCATTGAAGGCAGTGGATATGGAACGGTACCGTGCTTTTGCACCGCATCTTTTATCCGGAGGACAGAAGCAGCGCGTTGCTATTGCAGGGGCGCTTGCAATGCATACTAAATGCCTTGTACTTGATGAGCCGACGGCTATGCTGGACCCTAAGGGCCGCAGTGAGGTAATGTCCGCGGTCAAGAAGCTTAACAAAGAGCAGGGAATTACAATCATCTACATTACGCACTTCATGGAGGAAGCCGCTGAAGCGGACAGAGTAATAGTCATGGAGAAGGGAAAGATTTTTGCGGAAGGAAAGCCGCAGGAAATCTTTGCGCGTGTAGATGACCTTAAAAGACTCCGTCTGGATGTGCCGCTTGCTTCTGCCATAGCGTGGAATCTAAAGAAGCAGGGAATATATATTCCTGATGGAATCGTACAGGAAGAGGAGCTGGTTGAGGCATTATGTCAATTGAAATAAAGAATATCAGCTATACATATATGCCTAAAACGGCATTTGAACATCAGGCATTGAAGAATGTCAGCTTCACAATCAAAGAGGGAGAAGTAACGGCAATCGCCGGACATACAGGCTCGGGAAAATCTACCATAGTTCAGCATCTGAACGGGCTTCTGCACCCTTCGGAGGGGCAGGTGCTTGTAGATGGTACTGACCTCAATAAAAAAGGCAGCGAAGCCATAAAGGCTCGTCAGCTTGTCGGCATGGTGTTTCAGTACCCTGAGCATCAGCTGTTTGAAGAAACTGTAGAGAAGGATGTGGGGTTCGGCCCCAGAAATCTCGGCGTATCCGAGGAGGAGACAGAGAAGCGCGTAAAAGAAGCGCTTGACTTTGTAGATATTGACTACGAGACGTATAAAGATGTTTCACCGTTTCAACTTTCGGGAGGACAGAAGCGCCGTGTTGCCATTGCGGGAGTTCTTGCGTTGAAGCCTAAATATCTTGTGCTGGACGAACCGACGGCAGGACTGGACCCGCGCGGAAGGGAAGAGCTTCTTTCACGCGTGTGGGGGCTTCACAAACGAAAAAAGGCAACGCTTATATTTGTCTCCCATAAAATGGAGGACGTTGCGCGTATAGCAGACCGCCTTATTGTGATGAATCACGGTGAGCTTATGCTTGATGCGCCGCCCAAAGAGGCTTTTCTGGAGGAGGAAATTCTTAAAAATGCGGGACTTACCGTGCCTGCAACTGTCCGGCTGCTTACTGAGCTTAAGGAGAGAGGATTTGCTGTAGACCCTGCCGCGTTCACCATGGAAGAGGCTGCAAGGCGTATAGCGAAGGCCGTTAAGGAAAGGAGGCGGGGAACATGCTGACGGATATTACGATAGGGCAGTATTTCCCGGGGCAGTCATTCCTGCACCGCATGGACCCGCGAATGAAAATAGGCCTTCTGTTTATGTGGATTGTTGCCATATTTGTTTTTGACTCACAGGTGTCCTATGGCATTTTTACGGCGTCGGCAATCCTGCTTGCGCTCTGTTCGCGTGTGCCCATACTGACACTTGCAAAATCAATTAAACCATTGTGGATGATACTGGTATTCACTCTTTTGATTCACATGTGCGGAACACCGGGCGAGGTTTGGTTTCATATCTTCGTGTTTGATTTTACGAGGGAAGGATTCATTCAGGGTTTTCATATCTGCCTGAGACTGGCGCTGCTCATATTCCTTTCATCGCTTCTGACGTTTACGACATCTCCGCTGGAGCTTACAGACGCAATGGAAAGCCTTTTATCGCCGTTCAAATGCATCGGGCTTCCTGCACATGAGCTTGCTATGATGATGTCTATTGCACTTAGATTTGTACCGACTCTCATAGAGGAAACGGATAAAATAATGAAGGCGCAGCAGTCCCGCGGAGTTAATTTCGAAAGCGGGAATGTGCTGAAACGTCTTTCAAATCTCGTTCCGATTCTGGTGCCGCTGTTTATCTCTGCATTCAGACGTGCTGATGAGCTGGCTATGGCAATGGAGGCACGCTGCTATCGCGGGGGAGAGGGACGTACCAGAATGAAGGAGCTTAAAATACGTACGCTTGATTACGGGGCGTGCGCAGGGACAGTATTGCTCATTGCCGTGCTTGTTGTATTGAAGGTTGAGGGCATCTGATGAAATCTGAGCATAAAGCGCTGATGAAAGCGCGCAAACGCAATATCCGTCTGACTGTGGCATACGACGGGACTGCCTATCATGGTTTTCAGAGGCAGACCCCGCCTGTGGTTGCTGTACAGAACGTGCTGGAGGAAAAGCTGGCTATAGTGTTCGGAGATAATATAGAGCTTGCGGCATCCGGACGTACGGATGCGGGAGTGCATGCTCATGGGCAGGTAGTAAATTTTTTCACTGACGGAACTATTCCCGTTGACCGCGTATGCCGGGCCATGAACAGTATTCTTCCTGAGGATATAGTTGTGACGGAAGCGGCGGAGGCCGATAGGGATTTCAGCGCTCTGCACAGCGCAAAACGCAAAACGTACATTTACCGCATACTGACAGGGGAAGTGCCATGTCCTTTTGAACGCAATACTGCGTGGTATATACGCAGAAAAATGGACATTGATGCTATGAAGAGTGTATTGTCACAGCTTATAGGCACGCATGATTATTCCGCTTTTCGTGCAGCCGGAGGCGCTCCCATGAGCCCTGTGCGTACTATGGATATAGCTGATATAGAGCAGGAGGGGCGTATTATCAGAATGACCTTCCGTGCAGATGGGTTCCTATACCACATGGTAAGAAATATCGTAGGAACAGTGGTAGATGTTGGACTGGGGGTAAAGACTCCGGAACAGTTCGGAGAGATACTGGCATCACTCGACCGTCAGCGCGCCAGCGCAACCGCGCCAGCCTGCGGATTGTACCTTGAGTGCGTGGAATATTGAGTTTGTCCGCGGCATAGTCGTAATGTGACAGAAGTCGTTTACTATGATATACTAGTGGCAGATTTTTTTACGGTTTTGAATGGAGTGGAATTTTTGTCGAAGAAGGCATTTATCGGCGTTTACGGCTGTCAGATGAACATTGCTGACGCGGAACGTATGGAAGGTGTTCTGGGAACGCTGGGATATGAAAGAATCGGTGAGATGCAGGATGCGGATCTGATTCTTCTTAATACATGCTGTGTGCGTGAAACTGCAGAGGATAAGGTTTACGGTAAAATTGGCGAGATAAAGCATATAAAGCAGAAGAATCCGCAGCTTATCTTCGGTATTACAGGCTGCATGGCACAAAAAGAAGGGGAGGCGCTCATTAAGCGTGCTCCTCATATTGATTTTGTGCTGGGTACGGGCCGCGTGGCAGAGCTTGGAAATGTTGTGAAGCAGCTTGAGGACGAGCAGGTACATCATTTTGTAGATACTACAATGGATGACGCTGTGGAGGCGGCTTCGCGCATGCCTGTAGAGCGTGAGGGAACGCTTTCGGCATGGGTGCCTATCATGTACGGGTGCAATAATTTCTGCACGTATTGTATCGTGCCTTACGTACGCGGACGTGAGCGCAGCCGCCGCCCGGAGGAGATTCTGGCGGAGGTGCGTGATGCCGCAGCAAAAGGGTTTAAGGAAGTAACGCTTCTCGGTCAGAATGTAAATTCCTACGGAAATGACCGTGAGGACGGCATGAGCTTTGCAGAGCTTCTGACTGAGGTGGACAAGGTCGAGGGTATCGAGCGCGTGCGCTATATGACATCACACCCGAAGGATTTGAGTGACGCTGTGATTGAGGCGGTGAAGAACGGAAAGCATATCTGCGAGCATTTTCATCTGCCTGTGCAGTATGGAACAGACCATCTTCTGCACCGCATGAACCGTAAGTATACGGTGGCGCAGTATAAGGCACTGGTGGAACGTATCCGCGAGGCTGTGCCGAACGCGTCCATAACTACAGATTTGATTGTGGGCTTCCCGGGAGAAACGGACGAGGATTTTCAGGGGATGCTGGATTTCCTGCGTGAGGTCCGCTATGACGCGGCGTATACATTTATTTTCTCCCGCCGTTCGGGTACGCCTGCAGCAGATATGCCGGACCAGATTCCGGACGAGCTTAAAAAGGAGCGCCTTCATAAGCTCATGGACGTACAGAATGAAATCTCGCTTTCCATCAACGAAAAGCTGGTGGGAAGTGAGGCAGAGGTTCTCGTAGAAGGACCGAGCCGTACTGATGAATCGGTATGGACCGGACATACACGTACGAGCAAAATCGTACTCTGGCCGTATACGGGAAAGGAACAGCCGGGAGAACTGCGCAGAGTCAGCATTACACAGGCGCAGACATGGCTTTTGAAAGGAACATTGGCAGAATAACAGAGGGGCTGCAGTGCAGCCCTTTTTCGTATAGATTGGAGGATAAACAATGGAACTTACTCCGATGATGAGACAGTACCTGGCGGCGAAGGAACAGCACCCTGATGAGATTCTGTTCTTCCGTCTGGGCGATTTTTATGAGATGTTTTTTGATGACGCGAAGCTTGCGGCAAAGGAGCTGGGTCTTACGCTTACAAGCCGCAGCGGAGACGCAGAAAAGAACCCCATGTGCGGTATTCCGTATCATGCTGCGGAAAGCTATATAACAAAGCTGATAAACAAGGGCTACAAGGTAGCAATAGCGGAGCAGATTGGCGACCCGAAGGCACCGGGGCTCACAAAGCGTGAGGTCATAAAAATCATAACTCCGGGTACGATTCTTTCGGAGAGCGCGCTGACATCCGCGCAGAATAACTATATTGCCCTTCTGTATGAGTTCGGGGATGGCGTCATACTGGCAGGGTCGGATATTTCCACAGGCGAGTGCTTTTACGGAGTTTATACGGGTGCTGACCGTACGCAGATGTTGTACGATGAGCTTTACCGTCTTGCTATGCCTGAGCTTTTGATAGTTGGAGAGCTTTCCTTTAAGGAGGAGCTTTTGGCTTTTATGGAGCTTCGTCTGCCGAGATGCGCCTTTACATATCGGGAGCAGCCCGCCGCGCAGCCTGAGCTTCGTCTGTCGCAGCATTTCCCGAGAGAGCTTTGGCCCCAGGAAAATGAGGCAAAGGAAGGTCTTGCTTCGCTTCTCGATTATCTTCATGAGACGGTAAAGAATGATTTAACAAATCTCAACCGTCTGACAAAGCTTGATGTTTCGTCAAATCTTGTGCTTGATACATATACCCTCAGAAATCTTGAGGTAACGAGAAATCTCCGTGACGGAGGAAAATCCAACACACTTCTTGATGTGCTTGATTATACGGAAACGGCAATGGGAAGCCGTCTTTTGAAGCGATGGCTTGAGGCTCCCCTTAGGTCTGTCACGGAGATTGACCGCCGTCTTGATGCGGTGGGAGAGCTTTCTGAGGGCTTTACCCTTCGTGAAGGTGTCCGCAGCACGTTAAAGCGCATTTATGATTTTGAGCGTCTTTTGACACGTGCGGAGGTAGGCACTGCCAACGCCCGCGATATGGTTGCCTTGAAGCTTTCTTTTCAGGCGCTGCCGGAAATCAAGGGTGCGCTCAAGAATACACAGGCTTCACTTCTGCGTCACGCCTACGATAACATAGAGCTTTATCAGGGACTGGCGGAGCTTTTGGAGCGTGCCATTGTGGACGAGCCGGGAATAACTCTCCGTGACGGCGGTATTATCAAGGAAGGCTACAACAGCGAGCTTGACGAGTACAGAACAATAGCCCGTGACAGCAAAAAGCTTCTTCAGGAGATGGAGGAGCGAGAGAAGGAAACAACGGGTATAAAAACCCTTAAAATCGGGTACAATAAAGTATTCGGATATTATATTGAGGTCCGAAACAGCGGAAAAGACCTTGTCCCCGAGCATTATATAAGAAAGCAGACTCTTGCCAATGCAGAGCGCTTTATCACCGAGGAGCTTAAAAATTTCGAGACAAAGATTCTCGGCGCGCAGGAAAAAATCGTAAATATAGAGTATCAGCTTTTCACGGAGGTAAGAGATACCGTAGCCTCAGAGCTTACGAGTATTCAAAAGACTGCCCATGAAATAGCTGTTCTTGATGTGCTTTCGTCCCTGGCAGAGGCAGCAGCATCAAATAATTATGTGCGTCCACGTCTTACGGATAACGGAGAAATCCGCATAAAGGACGGACGTCATCCGCTTGTTGAACGCATTTTGACACAGGACTTGTTTGTTCCGAATGATGCGACGCTGGACCACGGCGACACGGAGATAATGCTTATAACCGGCCCAAATATGGCAGGTAAATCAACCTACATGAGACAGACGGCACTGCTGACGCTGATGGCTCAGGCAGGCAGCTTTGTTCCTGCCCGTGAGGCTGCAATATCTCCTGTTGACCGCATATTTACACGTATCGGCGCAAGTGATGACCTGGTAAGTGGTCAGAGTACCTTCATGGTGGAGATGAACGAGGTGGCGCAGATTTTGAAATACGCCACAAAAAACAGTCTGGTTATACTTGATGAGATAGGGCGAGGCACAAGCACCTTCGACGGTATGAGTATTGCGCGTGCAGTGGTGGAGCACATACGCGACCATATCCACGCGAAAACCATGTTTGCTACGCATTACCATGAGCTTACGGATTTGGAAGGCAATCATGTGAAAAACTACTGTGTTGCCGTGAAGGAAAGAAACGGCAAGGTTCTCTTCCTGCGCCGTATCATAGAGGGAAGCGCGGATAAATCCTACGGTATTCATGTGGCGAAGCTGGCGGGACTGCCGAACAGCGTTACGCAGCGCGCAGAGAAAATACTTGAGGCGCTTGAGGCTGACCCGAAAAATGAAATTCCCGAAAAGAAGGCAAAAACCACTGCCGCACCTGCGGCGGATTTTGGAATGGGTTCGCTTTTCGCGGATACGCTGAAGGAAGACCTTTTGGCGTATGATGTTATGACTATGACGCCTCTTGAGGCAATCAATGCACTTTATAAACTGCAGCAGCAGGCGAAAAAGGAGGATGGAAAAGCATGAGTCTGATACATGTACTTGATGACGGGACAATCAACAAAATTGCGGCGGGTGAGGTCGTTGAACGTCCTGCATCCGTAATCAAAGAGCTTGTAGAAAACTCTATAGACGCAGGGGCGAAACGTATCGAGGTCGAAATAATGGCCGGCGGAACGAGCTTTATGCGCGTTACCGATGACGGCTGCGGTATGACAATGGAGGACGCGGGCATGGCAGTAAAGCGCCATGCAACGAGCAAGATACGCGAAGCTGATGATCTCGTCACAATCGGTACGCTTGGCTTTCGCGGGGAAGCATTGCCTACGATAGCGTCAGTCTCACGTTTTTCCATGACTACGCGCAGAGAGGGCGACGAGCTTGGTACTTCCGTGCGCATTACAGGCGACGGCGAGCCGCAGATAGAGGAAACAGGCTGCCGTGTCGGTACGACAATCCGCGTTGAGGATTTGTTTTTCAATACGCCCGCACGCAAAAAGTTCATGAAAACAACGAATACTGAGGGCGGAAAAATCAGCGAATGTCTTACGAAGCTGGCACTTTCCCACCCGGAAATCTCGTTTAAGTTTATTTCAAACAATAAAGTATCAATGACGACACCTGGGACAGGAAAGCTGGAGGACGCCATAACGGCGGTCTACGGTGGACAGGCAGGCGAGGCACTGCTTGAGGTTTTCTTCGAGGATACGGACGTTAAAATCACAGGCTTTCTCACGAAGCCTTCCATGATACGAAGCTCACGCACATGGCAGACATTCATTGTCAATGACCGGCTTGTTGAGAGCAAGTCAATGTCAAAGGCTTTGGACAACGCGTATCATTCACTTCTGCCGAAGGCAGGTTATCCGTTGGCGGTGCTTTTCATTGAGGTTCCGCAGCGGTCTGTTGATGTCAATGTTCACCCAAGAAAAATAGAGATAAAATTCGAGGACGAGGGGCGCATGTTCAAGGCGGTATATAAATCAGTCCTTGACGCTATCCGCCCTGCAGGACAGAAGCTGACGGAGGTTGCGGCATTTGTTGAACACCCTGAACGCCGCTATACAATGGAGGATATGCCTATTCACACGGCGCCCATAGCCCCACCTGATACAGCCGCGGAGCGTTCGAGCGGTATGGCACAGTCATTTTCTTCGGCGGTTGCATCAGGAACTGTTGCGGACATGGCGGCTTTTGCGGAGGCGCAGCAGCTTGTGCAGATGGAGCGCAGAACTGAAAGCAGCTCGTATGCTCCGCCTGAACCCGCAGTAAGGGAAACCGTTTCAGAGGAACCTCTGATTGACATGAATATGGACAGACAGCTCTCAATGGTGCCTGTTGGACAAGTGGCTCTGTGCTACATAATCGCGCAGGACCCGGAAAATCTGTATATTATCGACCAGCACGCCGCACATGAGCGTATCTTATATGATAAATTCTCGAAGATGGCGGACGGTATTCCTTCTCAGCAGCTGCTTGTTCATCCGATTATTTCCTTCGGACGGCAGGAAATGGAGCTTTTGGATGCTCATCAGGATTTGCTCCACTCGCTGGGATTTGATATGGAAGCCTGCGGACCGCAGGAGATTCGTTTGAAGGCTGTTCCTGTAGATATTCCTGACAGTGAATCTGAGACTGTGCTGAGAAAAATTGTGGAGGCACTTCTTTCCATGCACTCTCCTACGGCGGCAGAGATACGCCATGCCTGCATAGCGACAACAGCGTGCCGTGCGGCAATAAAACGCGGAGAAGAGCTTAATCTTCGACAGATGCAGATTATCCTTGACGAGCTTGCACACACCGAGCGTCCGTATACGTGCCCTCACGGACGTCCGACGATACTTCGGTTCGAGAGCAAAGACCTGGCGAAGATGTTCAAGAGGACGTAATACATGGATTTAAAGCAGTATATTGTTACTACCGGGGGAAAGCAGAAAGACAGCCAGACAGCACTGGCGAAAGAAACGGCGGAAAGGCTGGGGATTTTATATGTTCCCCGTGAGCGTTTGGGGCTTGATGAGCTGCGGCAAAAAACAGGCGCAGCGAATATCCTTGTTGCCCGAAGCGGTCAGCTCCTTTTGGAAACTCCTGAGGGAACAATGTTTTTCCACCCCAGCATGGCACATCTGCGTATAAAAAATATCCGTCAGGGGAAAAACGACCATTTAATTGAAGCTATGGCACTGAAGCCGGGAATGAAAGTCCTCGACTGTACGCTGGGGCTCGGCTCTGATGCTATTGTTGAGAGCTATGCGGTAGGAGAGACGGGGCATGTGACAGCGGTTGAAACGAATCCTGTCATGGCGGAGGTAGTTCGCTACGGACTTGCTCACTGCGAAAGTGAGAATCCTATGACCACGGCAGCCATGCGGCGTATTGAAGTAATTGCGTCGGACCATCTTTCGTTTTTGAAATCCTGCAAGGATAATTCTTATGACGCGGTATATTTTGACCCCATGTTCCGACACCCGTTTCATGATAGCAGCAGTATGTCGCCTCTTCGGGGGCTTGCTGACCCGTCTGCGCTTTCAGAGGAGGCTGTGAAAGAAGCGCTTCGTGTTTCGCGTAACCGTGTGGTGCTGAAGGAAACAAGCAAGAGCACGGAGTTTGAAAGGCTTGGCTTTACGGAGACTGTTGGCGGCAGATACAGCAAGGTGAAATACGGCGTGCTTTCCTCTCTTGCGCAGGCAGACGGAAAAGACTAAAATATTAAGAAAATGTTGATACCTTAAAAATGACTTTTTTAGCGGAGGAACCCTATGGCAATAGAATTTACCAAATGGCAGGGCTGCGGCAATGATTTCGTGCTTGTGGACGACAGGAGCGAAAGCATAAAAAATCCCGCAGAGCTTTCCATAAAAATGTGCGACCGCCATTTCGGTATCGGCGCGGACGGACTTATTCTTATACGTCCGTCGGACAAGGCTGATACCAGAATGCGTATCTATAATACTGACGGCAGTGAAGCAGAGATGTGCGGCAACGGCATACGCTGCTTTGCACGCTGGGTATACGAGCTTGGTCTTGTACCGGGAGAGGAATTTACTGTTGAGACCGGCGCAGGTATATTGGTGCCGCGGATTATAAAGGAAAACGGTAAAATCACAGGCGTTCGCGTGGATATGGGAGAGCCGATTCTTGAGGCTGAAAAGATTCCAACGGTGGGCTTCGGACCGGGCCGTGTGGTAAGCAAACCGCTTACTGTACTCGGAGAATCTTATAAGGTAACATGCGTATCAATGGGAAATCCTCATTGTGTTGTCCTGTGGGACGACCTTTCAACCCTTGATATAGAGAAACTTGGGCCTGCCTTTGAATCCCATGAGGCATTTCCAAACCGCGTGAATACGGAGTTTGTTTCCGTACGGGACCGCAGCCATGTGCGTATGCGTGTCTGGGAACGCGGCGCGGCGGTCACTATGGCTTGCGGCACGGGTGCATGTGCTACTCTGACGGCGTGTGTGCTTAATGACCGCACGGACAGACAGGCAGAGGTAGAGCTGGACGGAGGAAAGCTCTTTATTGAATGGAACGAAAAGGACAATCATATATATATGACAGGTCCTGCGGAAGAGGTTTACAAAGGAACTTATTAAAAAGAAGCGGATGGGAGCGAGAGTATGCTGAAAAGTATGACCGGCTTCGGAGCCGGCACGGCAGAGGATGAAAGCTATCGTGTCCTCATTGAACTAAAATCGGTAAACCAGAGATATCTTGAAGTCGGCTTTCACATGCCGCATAAAATTGATGCCTTCGCGGAAGGCATGAAAAAGAAGATAAAGGAATACGTTTCCCGCGGAAAGCTGGATGTAAATGTTTCCTTTACAGACAAGCGTGACAGGGCGCAAAGCATACGGGTTGACAAAAACCTGGCGATTGCTTACCATAAGGCATTGAACGACCTAAGTGATGAGCTTCATCTGCCACGTCCGGACGATGTACTGCAGATTGCTTCGTTCCCGGACATTATCAAGGCAGAAGACGCAGAGGAAACCTTTGAGGGGTTGGAAGAGATACTTGCTTCTGCAATGGAGCAGGCGCTGAAAAATCTTACCCGCATGCGCGAGGAAGAGGGCGCAAATCTCAAGCAGGATTTTCTGGACAGACTTGACCGTATGGAGGTTATGGTCGGCAAGATTGCTGAGCTCAGCCCGCAGATTGTAGCGGCATACCGCGAGCGTCTTCAAAAGACTCTTTCGGAGCTTCTTGCGGAGGAAGAAATCGACCAGAACCGTATTATTCAGGAAACCGCAATCTATTCCGATCGTGTAAACTTCACGGAGGAAATGGTTCGCCTGAAAAGCCATTTTATGCAGTTCCGTAAAATACTGGAATCCGACGAGCCTGTCGGACGCAAGCTCGACTTCCTCATACAGGAAATGAACCGTGAGATAAATACTACGGCGTCCAAAGCAAATAATGCTGAGGCCGCACAGATTGTAGTCGATGTGAAAAGCGAGATTGAAAAGCTGCGTGAGCAGATACAGAATCTTGAATGAGGTGCAATGATGGATATTAAGCTTATCAATATCGGGTTTGGTAATATTGTTATGGCAAACCGCATTGTAGCAATCGTCAGCCCTGAGTCCGCACCAATCAAGCGCATTGTACAGGAGGCCCGCGAAAAGGGCTCTGTCATTGACGCTACATACGGCAGACGTACACGCTCCGTTATCGTGACGGACAGCAGCCACATAATCCTTTCAGCAGTACAGCCGGAGACAGTGGCACACCGTGTTTCGGGATCTGACGAGCAGGATTTTAAAGCAAAGGATGTAGAAGAATGAGAGAAGGATGTCTTATTGTTGTATCGGGCCCATCGGGTACCGGAAAAGGCACTGTCTGCAGCGCTCTTCTTAAAAAGCATCCGGAGATTGCCTATTCCATTTCCGCGACTACACGTAAGCCCCGGACGGGAGAGCAGGACGGTGTAAACTATTATTTCAAGGAAAAGGCCGTCTTTGAAGAAATGATCCGTAAGGGCGAGCTTCTTGAGTGGGCGGAGGTCTACGGAAACTATTACGGGACACCGCTGGCGCCTATCCGCGAGAAATTGGAACAGGGCAAGGATATTCTTTTGGAAATTGATACACAGGGCGCGCTGAACGTCATGGAGAAATTTCCTGAAGGAGTATATATCTTTATTCTTCCTCCATCATTGGAGGAACTGGAAAAGAGAATCCGCGGACGTGCAACTGATGCCGAAGAAAGCATCAAACGCCGTCTGGAATCAGCCGTGGGAGAAATAAAGCTCGCGGAAAAATATCAGTATGCAGTAGTAAATGAATCCGTTGATGATACCGTTGATGCGGTCGCAGGGATTTTGAAGGCAGAGCATTACCGCTCCAAGCGGTGCACCTCTGTTATAAATGCAATTTGCAAGAGTAAAGGAGAATGATTGTAATGGATATCGTAACACCGCCGTTGAAGGAACTTTTGAAAAAGGTAGACAGCCGTTATACGCTGGTCGTACTGGCGGCAAAGCGCGCACGTCAGCTTCTGGACGGAGCAGAGGTCAAGGTCGAAGCAAAAACGACCAAAAACGTAACGAAGGCTCTCTCTGAGGTAGCTGCAGACCGCATCAGCTATTCGCGCACAAAAGCAAGTATCAAATAATAAACCAAATAAATCAAACCCCGTGCACGGCACGGCGGTAATGAAGGAATGGAAAAGATGCTCAAAGGGAAAAAGATTGTTCTGGGAGTGACAGGCGGCATAGCTGCCTACAAATCCGTAGAGGTTGCCAGCAAGCTTCGTCAGGCAGGGGCAGAGGTTCATGTCATAATGACGAAGGAAGCAAAGGAATTCGTGACGGAGCTTACCTTCCGCGAAATCACCGGACAAGCGGTGACCAGCGACATGTGGGCGCCTGTAACGAATTTTAACGTGCAGCATATAGCACTGGCTCAGCTTGCAGACGCTTTTCTCATAGCGCCGGCTACGGCAAACATAATTGCCAAAGCGGCGGTGGGCATCGGAGATGATATGCTTTCTACGACGCTTTTGGCAACAAAAGCGCCGGTTTTCTATGCGCCTGCAATGAATACGAATATGTATACGAATCCCGTTGTTCAGAAAAACATCGAGACACTCAGAAAAGCAGGAGCGCATATCATTGAGCCCGCAAGCGGATATCTTGCATGTGGAACAACAGGACCGGGACGTCTGCCTGAGCCTGTTGAGCTTGTCCGTGTCATGGAAGATTACTTCAAGGGGAACGAATCCCTGCGCGGAGTAAAGGTTCTTGTGACGGCGGCAGGCACAGTAGAACCGATAGACCCTGTACGTTATATAGGAAACCGTTCCAGCGGACGTATGGGCTATGCTATTGCCGCAGAGGCTGTTTCACGCGGCGCTGATGTTGTCCTCGTATCGGGACCGTCGGCACTCGTTCCGCCGGAAGGACTCAAAGAATTTATTCCTGTGGAATCAGCCAAGGAAATGATGGAGGTTGTACTGCGTGAAGCAGAGGACAGCCATATTGTAATCAAGGCGGCTGCGGTGGCGGACTATCACGCGAAGGAAGTCGCAGACCAGAAAATCAAAAAGAATGACAGAGAGCTTACACTCGTACTGGAAAAGAATCCTGACATTCTCTTTGAACTCGGCAAACGCAAAAAAGAGGGACAGGTTCTCGTGGGATTTGCAGCAGAGACACAGAACCTTATTGAAAACGCAAAGGCGAAGGTCGAGAAGAAGAATCTCGACTATATCGTGGCAAATGATGTCACGAAGCCCCAGGCAGGATTTAACTCGGAGACTAATCTCATAAAGCTTCTCAGAAGAGACGGAAGCGTAGAGGAATTCCCACTTCTGCCCAAGCGTGAACTGGCGGGGATTATCCTTGACAGGGTGATTGAAGAAAAAAAGATTCAAAAAATCTAAAAAACTTTTACAAAAGCCCTTTACAAACCCTGCGACATATACTATAATCTTTACTTGTCAGCCAGTGATTAACAAGGCAAACGAACATCGCGGGGTGGAGCAGTCGGTAGCTCGTCGGGCTCATAACCCGAAGGTCTCAGGTTCAAGTCCTGTCCCCGCAACCAAAATGCTGGTAAAGCTGATATAGCTC
>JAILNL010000022.1 GCA_024691625.1 Schwartzia sp. (in: firmicutes) | reverse complement strand
TTAGGAACGTCATCATTCACCAGCTCCATCATTTCACCTGTAAGGAACCAGCCCTCACCCGCCATGTTCCCCAGGGAAACAAGCTTCTGTGCCAGCTCCGCAAGCTCAAAGATATTGGCAGGGGCATTGAAATGCCTGCTCTTTTTGAGTGCCCGTGTAGCAGGACTGCGGAAGAATTCCATTACCTTTATGGACATCTGGGATTTCAGCTTATCCAAAAGTGTTCCTGCAAGGATATCATGCTTTACGATATTGTCGAAAGCCATGTACTCCATGAAGTTAAGAAGGTCCGGCATTACAACTTCAGCACCCTCATCTGTAAGAAGCTCTTCCAGATGGTTGTTTGCAACCGGATGATATTTTACAAGAATCTCTCCAACTATACCAACTTTCGGTTTCCACACTGTATCATCTATCGGAAGATTATCAAACTCTTTTACAAGCTGTTTGATATTGCTGCAGTATTTCAGATAGTTGCTCTTTGCAAGCTCGTCCTTACACCGCTGCAGCCATTTTTCGTAGAGTCTGTCGGTAGACCCCGGCACAGCCTCATAGGGCTTCATTCGGTTTTTAACACGAACCAGAAGGTCTCCGTAGACTATTGCTTTTGTTATATCTGTGGAACAGCTTCTGGACATGACAAACGCATCTGTCTCACTGGGCCGTCCGATACATGCAAATACAGGAATCTGCGGATATCCCGCGTCCTTGAGTGCCGCACGCATGAGGTTCAGATAGTTCGTCGCACGGCATGCTCCGCATGTCTGGAAAAGCATGACGGAAGTATTGTCAGGGTCACACTGTCCGCTCTTTATTGCGGCAAGCAGCTGACCTACGACTACAATACACGGATAGCACATGTCATTGTGAATGTAGCGCAGTCCCAAATCTATTGCGTGCTTACCGGGCATTTCCGGAATAACCAGATTATACCCGTGTTTATGAAGAGCGGTTTTCAAAAGCTCGAACTGAACCGGAGCCATCTGCGGTGCCAGAATCGTATGCGTTCTGCGGCATTCCTGCGTAAAGCGCGGACGCTCGACAATCTCTGCCTTTTTGTACGGCATGACACTGCGGCGTGAAAGCGCCGCAAGAAGTGAACGAACGCGGATACGCGCTGCTCCGAGGTTTGATACCTCGTCCAGTTTTATCATTGTATAGAGACGGTTGTGCGATTCAAGAATCGCTTTGACCTGCCCTGTCGTTATGGCATCAAGACCGCAGCCAAATGAGCTGAACTGAATCAGTGTGATGTTGTCATGCTCTGCCGCAAAGCT
This sequence comes from Schwartzia sp. (in: firmicutes), assembly GCA_024691625.1. GTDB lineage: Bacteria > Bacillota > Negativicutes > Selenomonadales > Selenomonadaceae > Schwartzia. The sequence continues at coordinate 4,656 of JAILNL010000022.1, read as the reverse complement.
TGCAGCATGGTAAAGACGCGCATGATAGCTCCACTGATTTACAATCTGCAGCGGGTCTCCCTTTACAGGAAGATGGTAAACCATATCCTCGGAAATGACAGGGAGTCCGTAGGACTGTATCATTTCAGGAATACCGTGGTTGATTTCCGGATCTACGTGATACGGGCGTCCGACGAGAAGCACCGCCGGCATTTTGTTTTCCTCAATCTGCTTGAGGATTTCACGTCCGTATTTCTCCACGTCGCTCTTGTAATACTTAAGCTCGATATAAGCGGCATCTACCGCGCCTTCGATTTCGTCTTTTGTTACCCCGAGTACGGCAAGCTCTTCTGTCAGGCGTTTCACCATACGTTTCGGGTCATTCATAGGCAGGAACGGCTGTATGAAGCGTATTCCCTTTTCCTCAAGTATATCCATGTTTCCACGGACATTTTCAGCGTAGGAGGCAACAACAGGACAGTTGTAGTGGTTGTCTCCCGGATGGAATTTGTCCTCGATGTTATACGGAATACACGGATAGAATATCGTTTCTACGCCCTTTTCCGCGAGATTTACTATATGCCCGTGTACCAGCTTTGCCGGGTAGCATAACGAATCTGACGGAACGGTAGCCATTCCCTTGAAATATGTTTTTGCCGTAGTCTTATCAGACAATACGACTTCATATCCGAGCATTGTAAAGAACGTGAACCAGAACGGATAGTCCTCGTACATGTTCAATACACGCGGAATTCCGATCTGACCGCGTTTCGGATGTGCGAGTGGCTTGTAATATTCAAACAGGCGATAGTATTTGTACTCGTAAATGTTTGGTACTTTATCTGCCTTGCGTTCCTGTCCCGCGCCGCGTTCACAGCGGTTACCGGTAAAGTAACGTGTTCCGTCGGCAAATGTAGACATGGTAACAAGGCACTGGTTTCCGCAGCCCTTGCAGTGGTAGGATTTCGTATCTACCGTAAATGCGTCCAGTTCGTCTGCAGAGAGCAGTGTGGACTGCGTGCTGCCTGATTCCAACGCCAAAATCGCGGCACCGTAAGCTCCCATCAGGCCCGCGATATCCGGACGGATAACCTCACGCTGGAGAAGTTTTTCCATTGCCCTGAGAACGGCATCGTTGTAGAAGGTTCCGCCCTGCACAACGATATGCTCACCAAGACTTGCAACATCTCGGAGCTGCATGACTTTGAACAATGCATTTTTTATGACAGAAAGTGCAATACCCGCAGAAATGTCGCTGATAGTCGCTCCTTCCTTTTGAGCCTGTTTTACACGGGAATTCATAAATACCGTGCAGCGTGTGCCAAGGTCAACCGGTTCTCTGGAATCAATAGCTTTTTCCGCAAATTCCTTTGAAGTCATACCGAGGCCCTGCGCGAAGTTCTGGATAAATGAGCCGCAGCCTGCCGAGCATGCCTCGTTCAGAGTAATGTTGCCAATGTTTCCGTTATTGACGAAGAAGCATTTCATATCCTGTCCGCCAATATCCATAACGAAGGAAACATCCGGGCAGAATTCCTGCGCGGCGCGGAGATGTGCAAATGTCTCTACTTCCCCAGCGTCTGCGTGTACTGCTGCTTTTACAATTCCTTCTCCGTAGCCTGTTGTCATAACGGAAGCAATATACTGCTTATCCGTCATTTTTGTGTAGAAGGTTTTAAGCTCCTCAATTACAGAGTTCAGCGGCGAGCCTCCGTTGCTGCCGTAAGCCGTGTAAAGGAGTTCTTTATCTTTGCCGATTGCCGCAATTTTAGTCGTAGTTGAGCCCGCGTCGATACCGAGATAAAGCGGTCCTTCATATGACGAAAAGTCTCCGCGCGGCACACGGTTTTTATCATGGCGTTCTTTGAACTCATTATATTCTTCGTCGTCATTAAACAGCACAAAGGTAGATGTGTGATGATCTATCACAACATCCTGACGTGCTTTTTCAATGCTCTGTGTAAGACGGCTGAAGTCCATGACCTGGCTTTCCTCAGAAAGAGCGGCGCCAACAGCAACGAAATAGCAGCCGTCCTTTACGTTTACAACGTCCTTTGGTTCAAGGTTCAGCGTCTTTATGAAACGATCACGCAATGCCGACAGGAAGTAAAGCGGTCCGCCGAGGAACGCGATATTTCCTGAGATTGGACGGCCCTGTGCGAGATTGCTTATGGTCTGATTTACTACTGCCTGGAAAATGGAAAGCGCGATATCCGCCTTTGATGCACCGTCGTTAATCAAAGCCTGAATATCTGTTTTTGCGAATACGCCGCAGCGTGAAGCAATGGTATATACCTGCTTGCCCTTTTCAGCCAGCGCATTAAGACCTGAAGCATCTGTAGAAAGAAGCGATGCCATATGGTCAATGAATGCGCCCGTTCCTCCTGCACACACTCCGTTCATGCGCTGCTCGGAAGCACGTCCAAAATATGTAATTTTGGCGTCTTCACCGCCAAGCTCTACAGCGGTATCTGTCTGCGGAATCAGAGATTTAACTGCAGACGCGCAGGCAATGACCTCCTGAACGAACGGAAGTCCGACACGCTGGGCTACACCCATACCCGCTGACCCTGTCAGGGCAAAAGAAAAACACTGCCCGCCGACAACGTCACGCAGAGCAGTTAAGTTATCATGTAAGGCCTTGCTAATTTCAGAAAAATGGCGTTCATAGGTTTTGTAGACAATTTCTTTTGCCTGATTCAGCACAACAACTTTTATCGTCGTCGAGCCTATATCAATTCCTACGTTTAATGACGCACCCATGGAAAAAATAACACCACCTGATAAATTCTATGAAACACTAAAAGTGAATTTCTCATACTACCTTCATATGAAAAGAATATGAATTTCACTTACGTACATATTGTAGCACAAATTGCCTATACTGACTATGATTTTATTTCTTGTTTAAAAAGCCTGAGCCGAAAACCTTGAGTGTGTAGTAAAAACCAATCAAAAACGGGATATATTCCGCTATAAATCTCCAACAGACGGCAACGATTCCTACGGTACCGGCAGGAACCATGTCAGTGAAAAGAAGTACAAAACCGCCCTCTGCTATGCCTGAGCCTCCCGGTGTGGGCATGAAATAAAGAAGCATATTCAGGAAAATCATTTTTCCCATGACAGCATACCAGTCGGCATCTGTCACGCCCAGTCCGAGCATGAGACACGGAGCAATGGCATAGATTGCAATGAGTGAAAGCCCCGATTCAATGAAAACGAGAAGCATAGCCCTCGGCGAAGCATAAAGAAGACGGACTGCATTCTGCGTGTCACGGTAGCCTTTAATAAAAATTCTTCTTCTGGGGATAGCAAGCTTTCTTGCAATCTTTACGGCAAGGTGGTTCAAAAGATTCGATTTTATTCCGAAAATCAAAACCATGATAACCAAAAACGCCGTGACGGATATAGCCATCAGTTTTCCGTTAGATATTCCCGGGATTACATGGGAGTCATGCATGAAGATGAACGGAAGGCAAAGAATCAGGAATAGAATGGACACGACTGTACGGACAAAAACCAGAACAGTGGCCTTTCCTGTCGGAACACCCGCATGGCGCAGGAACATCAGCTGCGCAACGGCACCGCCTGTTGCTCCCGGTGTCAGCAGTGCAAGAAAATAGTTGCCGAACACGACCTGGACAGCCTGCCAGATGCTTATCTTTTCATGCGATATATGCACAAGGTGCATAAGCCTTGTACCGTCAAGAAACAGCCCTATGGACATGCAAAGCACTGCAAGTGCCAGCGACCAAGGCTGAAATACTGTTAAATTCGTAAGCGTATGAATATCTACGGTAAAGTAAATAACCGAACCGGATATAACGAGCACCAGCAATATCAATATTGCAAGACGCTTATAGAATTTACTCATCCAATAAAGCTCCTTAAAAGAGAAATTTACTGCTGATTTGCGTAAGGTACGGGATCTTTGACGCCCGCTTCTTCAAAGCCGCGCAGTCTTAAACGGCAGCTGTCGCATACACCGCACGCCTTGTCGCCGCCTTTGTAGCAGCTGTGTGTGTATTCCAGTGGTGCTTTGAGCTTCATACCCAAAAGCACAATTTCTTTTTTCGACAGATCCTGCAGCGGAGTTTCAATAGTGATTCCCTTATGCTCGACAGCCGTAGCACGCGTAGCGTAGTTTGCAAGCTCCTGAAATTTCGATATAAATTCCGGGCGGCAGTCGGGATATCCCGAATAATCCACCGCATTTACGCCTATGAACACATGCTGTGCCCCCAATACCTCCGCATAGCCCATAGCATAGCTGAGGAAAATGAGGTTTCGCGCCGGAACATATGTTACCGGTACATCCTCGCGCTCAGGATCTCCCTGCGGAACTTCAATTGCGTTATCCGTCAGTGCGGAGCCTCCGATAGCATCCATATTTGTTTCTATAATCAGATGTTTTTTTACACCGAAATGCTTCGCTACCTTTTTAGCGCTTTCAAGCTCGATATTATGGCGCTGATGATAGTTGAAGCTGATAGGATACAGCTCCATGCCCTTGCTGTGTGCAACGGCCATGCATACGGTAGAATCAAGTCCTCCCGAAAGAAGAACAACTGCTTTTTCCATATTGAACTTCCTCCTTATCCGCGCAGTGAAGATACTGCAGCAACGAGATCATCGCTGCCGAACACTGCAGAGCCCGCAACAAGTACATTGGCT
>JAILNL010000010.1 GCA_024691625.1 Schwartzia sp. (in: firmicutes) | reverse complement strand
TGCGTCGTTTCCATTCCTATCCCTCCGATTTCCTTTACGTTATATATATTATATCACACCATACTGTTGCGATTATTTTTTCGTATGAAAACAAAGATTACTTCCCCTCTCTGGAGAAGCCATAACAAATATTTTACGAATAAACCTCGTAAAACCATACATTTCTTCTGAAGGGGCCAGTCCCTTCGCACAATAAATGTGTGCCAATAAACAAAAAGAGATGAAAAGCGCCTTCCCCTTTGGAAAGGCGCTTTTGTTAATTGTCCGCTATGTCTAGCGGCAGTTGACAACGCATGGCGGAAAAATCCCATATAGGTTAATAAAGTTTTGTAAGCACATCCTCCTCCATCTTAAACGTGTGCTCCTGCGCAGGGAATGTGCCTGCCTGTACCTCGCTGATATATGCCTTGAATGCGTCCTGCATCTGTTTTCCGAGCTCCGCGAAATGCTTTGCAAATTTAGGCGTGTAGTCCGAGAACAGTCCGAGCATATCCTGATAGACAAGTATCTGTCCGTCGCAGCCTGCGCCCGCGCCGATTCCGATAGTCGGAATGGTGAGCTTTTCCGTAATCAGCTTTGCCAGAGGAGCCGGAATGCACTCCAATGTCAGCGCAAAGGCTCCTGCCTCCTGGATTGCCAGAGCGTCCGCGATAAGCTTTTTCGCTGCTTCCTCGCTTTTGCCCTGGATACGGTTGCCGCCCAAAGCATTGACAGACTGCGGTGTCAGCCCGAGATGCGCCACCACAGGGATTCCCGCGTCGGTGATAGCCTTGATCTGCGGGCATACGGCAGCGCCGCCCTCCAGCTTGACCGCATTGGCGCGGCCCTCCTTCATGAGCCTTCCTGCATTCATCACAGCCTGCTCCACCGAAACCTGATAGGACATAAACGGCATGTCAATGACTACCATGGTATCATGGCAGGCGCGGGCAACAGAGCGTCCGTAGGTAATCATGTCCTCCATTGTGACGGAAAGCGTGTCAGGAAGCCCCAGCATTACATTGCCAAGGGAATCTCCAACCAGAATAGCATTGATTCCTGCCGCTTCCTGCAGCTTTGCTGTGGAATAATCATAGCAGGTCAGCATGGAGATTTTTTCTCCGTTGGCTTTCATTTTTGCAAAGGTTGCTACAGTGTTTTTCAAGACAATCATCCTCCCCCGGGAATTAAGTAATTTTTGATGGCGGTGTAATCCCGTTCAGCATGCTTGTTCTGTGCTGTCACGATAAGCTCCCTGGCCAGGAGAGAGTATAGCTTCCCCTGCTCCCCGTCAAGGCAGTCAAGATGCTTTTTCAGCGTAGCCAGATCGCCCCGTTCCAAAGGGCCGGTCAATGCACTGACCATGCCGTCTTGAACGATGTGCTCTGCATTTCCTCCGAAAAGAGGCCGAAGCGCGTTCTCCGCTTCATTTGCGGAAAAACCGCACTCCTCCAAAAGCCGGCTGCTGAAGGCAAGAAGACCTATCACATAATTGCTTGCCAGCGCCGCCGCGCAGTGATACTTTACCTTTACCTCCGGCGAGATAACCTTGACCTTGAGGCCAATGCCCTTCAGCCGTTCCTTCATAAAGGAAAGTTTTGCCGCGGACCCTTCCAGGGTAAAAAAAACATCCGTCAGTTCCTCGTAAGCGTGATACTTATCGCTTACGGCAAACAGCGGATGAACGGAAAAGCCAACGGCTCCTGTATTTTCGATTTCGGGGAATGCATCGCCTGCGGTCAGAGCGCCGCTGCAATGACAAAAAATCTTATTTTGAATCCCGTATGGACGAAGCTCCTCATAGACTGAACGAATCGCTCCATCCGGCAATGTGAAAAAAAGCACATCACTAACGGCTAATAAATCCTGCACACCTGTAAATACCTGCGTTTGGGTAAAATCTGCTGCTTCCTGCGCGGATTGAATGCTGCGGCTAAAATAGCCTGTAACTTCAAGCCCCTGTGTACGGAAATATTTTCCCATTGTGAAGCCGACCTTGCCGGCCCCGATAAAACCAATCTTCATAGCATCACCTCATTTTGAGGATGTGCTTATTTCAGATTCAAAAAAAGATACAGTACAGTTCCCTCACGGAATACCGTCCATCGCGGACTATTTTAACATAAGAACATGCTTACCGCAAACAAAAAAGGCTCGACGGCGTAGTATCCACTACGTCGAGAGCCTTTTGACACAGCATAGCGGAAAAAGTCCCCGTCATGCGAGGAAAAACTCAACCGCGAAAACAACAATACAGCAGCACGCGGAAACCTGAAAGAGGCTTGCCCCGAACCACGCCAAAGCTATTCCTATCAAAAGCGCTGCCGTTCCTGCCTGCGGGATCTGTGTCGCGTCCACAATGGAAGGGAACGTCATGACCGCAAGAGTCACATAGGGCACATAGTACAAAAATGATTTCAAAAAGCGGTTTTCTATCTGCCGCCTTAAAAGGGTGATGGGCAGGATTCTTATTGCGAGGGTAACAGCACTCATCACAATGAGATAG
>JAILNL010000136.1 GCA_024691625.1 Schwartzia sp. (in: firmicutes) | reverse complement strand
TTCATTGTAAAAGGCAGTGAGCATAACCGCCATGTTGCTGCTGTTGTTCGTAGCGACGCGCAGAGTATGCTCGCGCTGCTCCATTCCTATTGAAGCAAAAAGCTCGGCGTTTCTCAGAGCCCGGAGAGCATAGCCGTAGACACGCTCACCTGCTTCTGTAAGCTCTACGCCCGTGGAACGGCGGATAAAAAGGCGCGTGCCGATTTCATGCTCAAGCTCGCGGATGACCATGCTGACGTGGGGCTGTGTGGTAAAAAGCTCCTCTGCTGCCGTGGTCAAAGAACCGCAGCGGGCGCAGGAGAGAAAATACTGAAGCTGACGAAGTTCCATAAGGCCTCCTGATAAGTACAAAGTAAAAATTTTCTGTAACACAATATTACCACACTGTGCCGTAAATTGGAGAAGTCAGTCTAAGATAAAATTTAAATACATGAGGTACAATAGAATCCATGAAGTTATAGTGTAAAGTTGAAAATTCGTGCTTTTCTCTAATGGCGAAAACACTATGAAACATGTTCCTGTGCTCATCTTCTACAGCTCGGACGAGTTCAGCATTCTGGCAGATGCTGATGCATGGTTCCAACAGCGGAGGAAAGCACAGACACCGGAAAAACCGGATGCAGCATTGGAACAGGACAAGGCATTCTGTGTAAAATACGGCAGCCTTATCTGGGGAGATTTCAATTCCCATCAGTTGGCGGAGCGTTTGTATCCTCATCTGGACGCACCGATTTATATAGGAAAGTTTCATTACGGTCATGAGGTTAAGAATTTCGGCGAGGAATTTACTCGGCGGTACGGCGCTCTGCACGGTGTATATCTGCCATTCCCGACCGATCAGTATAAGAGCCCGTGGAAGCGGGGCAACGATTTCTTTGAGCATACGGGCGCCGAGTATCTGGGTTCACAGTTTTTCAGCTATATAGGACAATTCATGGCGACAGGAAATCCAAACTTCGACGAAAAGGAAACACCATGGAAGGCATGGACTCCGGAGCTGCAGTTTGAGATGTTTTTCGATGGCGACAGGAAACGCGGTTATGTGAAGGCCGGCGTGAATGAATTCAGTTTCGAGGACGTGGCTTCACAGTTTGACGCTGATACGTCGGTATCGGAGGAAAGCAAGGCTTTCATAGCTGCCCATGTTTTTAACCATCGTATTTTCAGCCGTGAGTGGGATGCACGTTACGGCAATCCGCCCGATCCGATGCTGCCTGAGCCGTAATTTCACTTTTGGATTTTATGCAGCAAAATTTCATGAGAAGACAAAAAACAGGGCTGAGGAAAATGAGAAATCATTTACCTCAGCCCTGTTAAATTCATACGCCAGTCGTATGAATAATTATTTCCATGGTGGAGACGAAGAGGATTGAACTCTCGACCTCTCGGATGCGAACCGAACGCTCTCCCAGCTGAGCTACGTCCCCACTTGTGTGAACAAGGTAAAGTATAGCGCGGTTTTTTGAAAAATGCAACAATTACACTTGAACAAAGAAGTGCGAATATTAAGAAATATTTATGAAAATTGAATTATGAGACAAAGCCTTGTATGTTTCTAAAATCTTTTCTAAATCGAAAAAATTGCGAAAAAAAGAGGATTTTCAGCTGACAATGTCAAATTATTAGGGTAGTATATATATAAAGGTCAATTATTGTCTTGCGGTTAACAATAAAAAATAATTCGCCAGACAAGTGACGAGTATTAAGGAGGTAAGAGAGCGTGGAAAAGCGGGAAACAATGTTGGAGTCCTATCTGCGCAGAGGTCTCAGCCGCCGTACATTCATTAAAGGGTGCGTTGCGCTGACGACTATGATGGGATTGAGCACCGACATGGTGTCAAAGGTTGTAGAGGCGGCGGAGAAGAAACCGCTGCCGGTTGTTATCTGGCTGCACGGTCATGAGTGCACAGGTTGCGATGAGTCCTTCATCCGCTCCGGTGCGCCGTTGGCATCTGATCTGGTGCTGACGAACATTGCGCTTGAGTATGACCATCTTCTGAGTGCAGGCGCAGGTGAGCCGTTCGAGCATCATCTTGAGGAAACTGTCAAGAAGTACTGGGGTCAGTATATACTGGCTGTTGAAGGTGCCGTATCCACGACGGATAACGGTACGTACTGTATGTCCGGCGGTAAACCGTTCGTTGATACGCTGCAGCGTGTTGCTAAGGGGGCAGCCGCTATCATTGCGTATGGTACATGTGCAACGTCCGGAGGTATCCAGGGTGCTAATCCGAACCCGACAGGCTCTGCGGGTATCGGACATTATACGGGAACCAAACCGGTTATCAATGTACCGGGCTGCCCACCTATTCCTGAGGTAATGACAGGCGTTGTCATGCATGTTGCTCTGTTCGGAAAGATTCCGCCACTCGATTCCGAGGGCCGTCCGAAACAGTTCTATGGCAATCGTATCCATGATACATGCTATCGCCGTCCGTTCTTTGATGCGGGTATGTTTGCAGAGAGCTATGATGATGAAGGCGCTAAAAAAGGCTGGTGCCTGTACAAGCTCGGATGCCGCGGACCGGAAACATACAATTCATGCGGCAACCTGCGTTGGTACCAGGGTATGTCTTACCCGATTCAGTCCGGTGCTGCCTGCATCGGCTGCTCGAATGCTAATTTCTGGGATGAGGGACCGATGTCGGAGCGTCTGCCGAAATACGGTCCGCTGGGTGATATCGACAAGATCGGCGCAGGCCTCGCAGTTGCGACGGCAGCCGGTGTTGCGGTCCATGCAGCAGCAAGTGCTGTTCAGAAACAGCAGCGTGATAAAGACAAAGAAGATGGGAAAGAGCAGGTGGGCAATAAATGAAACATGTAGTAGTTGATCCGGTAACGAGAATTGAAGGCCATCTGCGCGTAGAGGTACAGGTGGACGAAGGATCGGGCAAGGTAAAGGACTCGATTTCCAGCGGTACGGCTTGGCGCGGTCTGGAGCTTATTTTACACGACCGTGACCCGCGCGACGCATGGGCTTATATCCAGCGTATCTGCGGCGTCTGCACGACTGCACACGCACTGGCTTCCGTCCGTGCGGTAGAGGATGCTCTCGGCATCAAGATTCCGAAAAACGGAAACTATATCCGTAACATTATGGCTGCATCTCTTACGGTGCAGGATCATATCGTTCATTTCTATCATCTGCATGCCCTCGACTGGGTCAGCCCGGTTGCAGCGCTTTCGGCAAATCCGGAGGCTACGGCTAATCTGCAGAATGCTGTTCTGAAGAACTACAAGCTTCCGCTCAGCGGCCCTGCAGGCATTGCAACGGAGGCATTCCGCAAGGAAGTTCCGCGTGCTACGCCGGCTTATTTCAAAGGCATTCAGGATAAAGTTAAATCCATCGTTGAGAGCGGCCAGCTCGGTATTTTCTCCGCTCAGTGGTGGGATCATCCGGACTATAATCTGCTTCCGCCGGAAGTTCATCTGATGGCAGTTGCTCATTATGTTGAGATGCTTGATAAACAGCGCGATCTCGTTACTCCGCATGTTGTATTCGGCGGAAAGAACCCGCATCCGCATTACGTTATCGGCGGTATGCCGTGCTCCATCTCGCTGGACGACGGCAACTCTCCGGTCAATACGGCACGTCTTGACATTGTTGACCGTGCTGTCAACCTTGCGCGTGCTCTCGTTAATGAGTACTATCTGCCTGATCTTTTGGCTATAGGCCATATCTATGTTCAGAAGGGCATGGTAGACGGCGGCGGTCTTGCAAAAGAGCGCGTTATGGCGTTCGGTCAGTTCCCGCTCGAGACGACTTCCACAACGCAGGACGGAGCATTCTTCAAGAATCTGCTCATTCGCAGCAACGGTGTTGTTGAGAACTTCGCTCAGGGTGCTGCCAAGGCTAAGTTTACGGAAATCACGGGCGACGACCTCAAGAATCCGGAAGTATTCGGTGAGGCTGTTCAGCACGCATGGTATGAATATAATAGCAAAGGCGGCGACGCTGCACCGCTTCATCCGTGGGAAGGCCAGACGAGCCCGAAATATACAGGCCCGAAGGTCGGTACTCCGACGGATTGGAAAGAGCTCAATGAGCAGGGCAAATATTCCTGGCTCAAGACTCCGCTGTGGCGCAATAAAATGTGCGAGGTCGGTCCGCTGGCTCACTACATCGTTATCTACACGAAAGCAAAACAGGGTCTCCTGCCGGATATGACATGGGCAGAGAAGATGATGATAGACCAGATTGAAGCTGTTTCCAAGGTTCTCGGTCTTGCTCCTGAGGTATGGCTCCCGACTATGGTCGGCCGCACTGCTGCACGTGCTCTTGACTGCCAGCTCAATGCAGAGGTCGAGAAGTTCTTCTTCGACAAGCTCATTGAGAACATCAAGAGCGGTGATACTCAGGTGGCTTCCATGGATAAATGGGATCCGTCCACATGGTCGAAGAAGGCTTTCGGTGTCGGTCTTTACGAAGCACCGCGCGGCGGCCTGAGCCACTGGGTAACTATCGAGAACGGAAAGATTTCGAACTATCAGTGCATTGTGCCGACGACATGGAACGCGTGCCCGAGAGACAACAAGGCAGGCCATGGCGCGTACGAGCTGGCTATGATGGATACGAAGGTCAAGGTTGCCGACAAGCCGCTTGAAATCGTCAAGGTCATCCGCTCCTTCGATCCGTGCATGGCATGCGCAACGCATCTTTTCAATGAGAAGGGCGAAAAGATTAATGTTGTTACGACCGATCCGTACGGCGGCATGCATGTCGACGCCTGAGAGAGGTGAGTGAAAAATGGTAAAGGAAGAACGGAGGATTTATTACCTCTTCAGTCCGTTCCTGCGGATATTCCATTGGGTCATGGCAGTGAGCATCATCGTGATGTTCGTTTCAGGCCTTTTGATTACGAAGCCGGTTTTCATCAATGCTCTCGAGCCGACGTACACGTCCTTTCTCGTTGATGTAACGAGAAGCGTGCATTTCCTGGCGGCGTTTGTGTTCTGCGCTTCGTTCATTCTCCGCATATACGGATTCATCGTTAATCGCGGCGACCGCTTGTTCCCTCGTGTATGGGAAGGACATTTCTATTCCGAGACGGTAGATGTTGCGCTTCATTATATGCTTTTGAAGAAATCGCATGCGCCGTTCCTCAGAAATCCTCTTGCGCGTATGTCCTACGCAGGACTTTACGCTATGGCGGCTGTAGAGATTGTAACGGGATTTGCTATGTATAATATGGCTGACCCGAACACAATCGGAGGCTTCCTGTTCGGATGGGTAAACACGGCGCTGGGCGGCGAGTACATGACACACGTTGTGCACCATTACTGCGCATGGGCTATCATGCTCTTCGTAATCGGACACGTTTACATGGCTATCCGTGCGGACTTTATGGAAGGCGAGGGTGAGGTCTCGAGTATGTTCAACGGCACGAAGCTCCTTGAGCATGAGCCGAAGGACGTAGGAGAGGTTGAACCGCCTAAGAAATAAAATTTGGGGGAATTTACTGATGTGTAAGGAATGCGGCTGCGGCCAGAACAACGGAAATACCCGTCTGCAGTTTATTACCGAAGGTTATACGGAAGAAAGTGCAAAGACGGTCGAGAAGGCTCTTCTGGGACTGCCGGGGGTAATGTATGTACATATCCACTGGCATGAAGGTGAAACGACAATTGATTATAATCCGACCAAGACAAAGATGACGGAAATCATCAAGGTATTTTCGGATAACGGTCTCGAAGCCGGATTGTGATTTATTCCGAGGGGACGCCGAATGGCGTCCCCTTTTTTTCAAATAAGTAATATTTTTATTTGCGGTAAAACGCAGACAAGGATATTATGAGGAGGTGGACGGATGCACGAAATGTCGCTGGCGGAAGGTATCCTTGGAATCGCTAAGGACTACGCAGAGCAGAACGGTGCGGCCAAGGTAACAAAAATCGCTCTCTTGATTGGCGATATGGCAGGAGTCGAAACAGACTCCCTTGAGTTCTGTCTGGGCATTGTGAAGAAGGGGACACTGGCGGAGGATGCCGAGGTTGTTATTCAGCATGTGCCTCTGGTGGGCCGCTGCAGTATGTGCGGAAAAGAACGTCCGATAGAAAAGTATAATTTTATCTGCCCTGATTGCGGAGGAGTCATGGAAACTGTTTCGGGCCGCGAGATGAGAGTGGATTATCTGGAAATGGAGTGAGCAGATGGAAGTCAAGGTCATGCAGGACGTGCTGGGAGAAAATGATAAAATCGCGGAGTCGATTCATGACAAGCTCGCGGCACAGGGTGTTTTTGTAATGAATCTTCTGGGCTCTCCGGGCTCGGGAAAGACAACGCTTTTGGAGCGTACGCTTGAGAAGCTTGCAAAGGAGATGCGTATAGCAGTCATTGAGGGTGATCTTTTTACCTCCAAGGACGCTGACCGCATCGCAACCCATGGAGCGGAGGTCATTCAGGTGAATACCAGCGGCGGCTGCCATCTGGAAGCACCGATGATTGAGAAAGCTCTTGCGGATATGGACTGGAAATCTATGGATATGCTCGTCATCGAGAATGTTGGAAATCTTGTCTGTCCTGCGGAGTTTGCTCTTGGTGAGCAGGCGAAGGTTACGGTGCTTTCCATCACCGAGGGAAATGACAAGCCTATGAAGTATCCTTTGATTTTCAAGGAATCTTCTCTTGCTATTCTTAACAAGGTGGATTTGCTTCCATATACGGACTTCAGCGTGGAGAATGCTGTGGAGGATATCACGACGATTCACCCGGGAGTTACGGTGCTTTCTGTTTCTGCCCGTACCGGCGAGGGAATCGATGCCTGGCTGGATTGGCTTCGCGCGCAGGTAAAGAAAGCAAAGGAGGCCGCAAAGTGAGCGAGATAGACCCGATTTCCGCGCCGGAGATTACGATTCTCGGTGTCGGCAATATTGTTTTGAAGGATGAGGGCTTTGGTGTGCGCGTTGTTGAGGCGCTGCAGGAGCAGTATGAGTGGCCTGACAATGTTCAGCTTTTGGACGGCGGCACCCTTGGCATGGAGCTTTTGCGATTCGTCACGGGGACGAAAAAGCTTCTGGTCATTGATGCAGTTGCAGGCGAAAAGCCGGGCAAGGTTTATCGTTTCGCAGGCGACAGTGTGTCGGACCATTTCAATGAAAAGCTTTCTGCGCATGAGATAGGCATTCAGGACGTTCTGACGGTTTATAAAATCGGCGGTCATGATATGCCGGAGACAGTGGTTATCGGCGCAGTTCCGGAGGATATTGAAGCAGGCATGGATCTCACGCCGACGCTTCAGGCGTGTGTCCCGGAGCTTTGCGACATGGCATTAAAGGAGCTTGCGGCGTGGGGAGTAAGCCCGAAGCCGCGTAAAGGATAAGGAGTATAATATGTGTCTTGCAGTTCCTGCAAAGGTAATTGAAATAAAAGATCAGATGGCAACAGTAGAGGTACGCGGGGTACAGCGCCCTGCAAGTATCATGCTTCTGCCGGAGGCGAAGGTTGGAGACTATGTGCTCGTCCATGCAGGCTTTGCCATGCAGATTGTGACGGAACAGGATGTCACGGAAACGGAAGCACTCTGGGCTGAGATGAACGGTGCAGAACGTACTATGGGTGAGCTGCCGGAGAATGAACGGGCATCATCGAGGACTGTGCCATGACGGAAAAAGTGGATTTGCATGTTCTTGGGCGTGAGCTTCTTGAGGGTATAAAAAAGAACAGTGAAAAGCTCGGACGTCCCGTGAGATATATGGAGGTATGCGGAACTCATACCGTGTCCATATTCCGCGCGGGGCTTCGCCAGATTCTTCCGGAGAGCGTTGAGCTCGTTTCGGGACCGGGCTGCCCTGTATGCGTTACGCCTGATATTTATATGGATACGGCGATTGAGTATGCGAAGCAGGAGGATGTCATCATTACGACCTTCGGTGATATGCTGAAGGTTCCGGGAAGCCGCTCCAGCCTCAGCGAGGCGATGGCGGAGGGCGCGGATATCCGCGTTGTTTATTCACCGCTCGACAGTCTTCCTATCGCAAAGGAAAATCCCGATAAAAAGGTTATTTTCCTTGCTGTCGGCTTTGAGACTACGGCGCCTACGGCAGCTGCCGTTGTAATTGCGGCAAAGGAGCAGGGGATTGAAAACTTTTATGTGCTTTCGGCACAGAAGCTCGTCCCTCCTGCCATGAGAAGCCTTTTGGCTGACCCTGAAATGCGTATTGACGGATTTCTGCTGCCCGGGCACGTGGCGGTAGTTACGGGCACAGATGATTTTGCTTTTTTGGCGGCGGAGTACAATCTTCCGGGGGTAGTTGCCGGGTTCGAGCCGCTGGAAATTCTCAGGGCTATTTACCGTCTTACGCAGATGACGGTCAGCGGTGAGGCAAAGGTGCTCAATGAATACGGAAAAGTCGTGCGCGCGGAGGGAAATCCCGCGGCACGTAAAATACTTGATATGGTCTATGAGCCTGCGGACAGCGAATGGCGCGGCTTGGGGATGATTCCTTTATCCGGGCTTCGCGTAAAAAAGGAATGGCAGGGGTATGATATCACGGCGGTCCGTCCGATGGATATCCCGCGTGTTGAAAAGCACACGGCATGCCGCTGCGGAGAGGTGCTGAGCGGAAAAGTTACACCTCATGACTGCCCGCTTTTCGGCAAGGCGTGTGTGCCGGAGCATTCCATAGGTCCCTGTATGGTCTCGGTAGAGGGTGTCTGCGCAGCGTGGTATAAATACGGAGGAGGGAAATTTCTGTATGGAAAATGAGATACAGCTTTCACATGGCGCCGGCGGCAGCATGAGCGCAAAACTTATGGAGGAGGTTGTTCTTCCTATCCTCGGAAATCCTATTCTGAACGGGCTTCATGACGGCGCTCAGCTTTCCATGAGCGGACGCATTGCATTCACGACGGATTCCTATGTGGTTCAGCCAATGTTTTTCCCGGGTGGAAGCATCGGACGGCTGGCGGTCTGCGGCACGGTTAACGATCTTGCTATGACAGGCGCGGAAGCAAAATATCTTTCTCTGGGGATGATTCTGGAGGAAGGATTTCCGGTTGAGGATTTGAAACGAGTGCTCACTGATGTGCGCAAGGCTGCAGATGAGGCAGGCATCAGTATTGTCACGGGTGATACCAAGGTTGTGGGACGCGGCGCGGGCGACGGCGTATACCTTAACACCGCCGGAGTCGGCAACATCATAGAGGGTACGGATATTTCTCCTCTTAATGTGAAGCCGGGTATGGACGTCATCGTGTCCGGATATCTCGGCGACCATGCGGCAACAATCATGGGCCAGCGTCACGGTATGACATTACCGGAGGCAGTAAAAAGTGATGCTGCACCGCTGAATCATCTTGTAAAGGCTATGCTTACCGCGGCTCCTGATATCGCAGTACTGCGCGATCCGACACGCGGAGGCGCGGCTGCGGTTTTGAACGAGCTTGCAAATCAGGCTAAGGTGGGTATTCTTCTTGATGAGGACGCTGTTCCTGTACGCGAAGAGGTCCGCGGTGTCTGCGAGCTTTTGGGATTTGACCCGCTGTACCTTGCAAACGAGGGCAAGCTGATTACGATTGTACCCCATAAGGATACAGAAAAAATTCTCGAGGTTATGCACGGCAACGAGTATGGAAAGCATGCCTGTGTTCTCGGTCACACGACCGAGGAAGCACCGGGGCAGGTTGGACTCAGGACAGAGTTCGGCGGAATTCGGATTGTTGAGATGCCTATGGGCGGGCTTGTACCTCGGATTTGCTGAAGAAAAGCATTACGAATTATGAATGAAAGACGTTTCATCTCATTGAAACGTCTTTTTTCTTTGGACGAATGTCCTTGCCTGTGCTATAATAAATGGCGTTGTGTTAAATGAAAGGAGGGCAGTGCGGCGCGGGACCGTTTCCTGCGTCTGAATCATATTGTAAGGGGATTTCACAAATGAATAATGAACAAAACGAGTTCATGCAGCACGAGCTTCGTCTGCCTGAACTCACGGTTCGTGGTATGGTGCTTGGTGCGATTTTGACCGTTATCTTCACAGCATCGAATGTCTACCTCGGACTTAAGGTCGGTCTGACATTTTCATCGGCGATTCCGGCTGCTGTCATCTCGATGGCCATTCTGAAGATGGCCAAGGATTCAAATATCCTCGAGAACAACATGGTACAGACGCAGGCATCGGCGGCGGGCACTCTCTCTGCCATCATATTCATCATTCCGGGTATG
>JAILNL010000133.1 GCA_024691625.1 Schwartzia sp. (in: firmicutes) | reverse complement strand
CGATAAGTATATTTATGCAAATGTTTTTTCGAATAATGTTATTATTTTGTGGAATCCGAATTATTTTTATACATAGAAAAAACCGCCAAAGCGCATGTTTTGGCGGTTTTGCGTGGATTGTTATGCAGTGGGAAAGGTTTTTTATTTCGCGTACCATTGATATATCGTCTGGGTGCCGCAGTCTTCCATGCCGCGGGCCGATAGTTCATCGTAGAGGCGTTTTGCAAGCTTCAGTCCTGGAAGCTCCAGATGCATTTCCTCCGCACTCTCGATAGCTATACGCATGTCTTTGATGAAGTGCTTGATGTAAAAGCCCGGCGCCGTATCGCCCTTGAGCATGCGTGGGCCGAGGTTTGCCAGCGACCACGAGCCTGCAGCGCCGCCGCTGATGGTTTCCAGCACCGCCTCAGGGTTGAGCCCTGCTTTTTTCGCGTAGGACAGGGATTCCGCCACGCCCAGCATGCCTGCGGCAATGGCAATCTGATTTGACATTTTCGCGAACTGTCCGGAGCCTGCCACCCCGAAGTATCTGACGTTCTTTCCGAGAACGTCAAAAATCGGTGCAAGTGCGTGGAATGCTTTTTCGTCTCCTCCCACCATAATTACAAGGGTAGCATTGCGTGCGCCGATATCGCCGCCGGAAACGGGAGCATCTACTGCCGCAATGCCTTTTTTCGCCGCCGCGTCGTAGATTTTTTTCGCGAGCTTCGGGCTTGATGTGGTCATGTCTATTACGTAGCCGCCGTTTTTGGTCTCAAAAATTCCGTTCTTTCCGAGGTAGACCTGCTCTACGTCTTCGGGGTAGCCGACCATAGTGATGACTACTTCCGAAGCTTTCGCCACGGCTGCAGGGGTATCTGCCCATTTGGCGCCTTTTGCCAAAAGTGCTTCCGCTTTTTTCTTTGTACGGTTGTATACGGTCAGCTCAAAGCCTGCTCCCAAGAGGTGCTCAGCCATGGCTCCACCCATGACACCGAGACCGATAAAGCCGATTTTTTTGCTCATTCTGCGTTCCTCCTTGTTTCCGTTTTCATTTAGTTCATTGTACAATAAAATCCCAGGAATTCAAACCAACGGTTTGCAAATTCTTGGGATTTTATTGGCTAGCTTCTGTGCACCTCATCCACCGCTAACGCGGTCCCCCTTCTCCTGAAGGAGAAGGCAAGAAAAAAGTGTTTTGCGAGTATGTTATGATTTACGGTTTTCTTCTGCGCAGTGCCTTGGGTTTCCCGAGAATTTCTTCGTAGATGATGCCCGTGGCGAGTGCCTGCGGCGTAACCGACGGAATTACGAGTGGCTTTTGCTTTTTGGGTGCGAGCTTTGCCTGCGTACGATAGGTTTCTTCTTCCTCTTCCCGCGCACGCTTTTCCTGTTCAGTCTTTTCTTTGAGATATTTCATGTAGCGGTTCTGCTCGTCAGCCAGCTCCTCTGCCTCTATGGCAAGGCTGTCAGCGCTCTGCTGTTCGCGGTAGATACCGTCCTGCGGCTTTTCTTCGGGAGCACGTTTCAGCTCCGGTATCTCAAATCCGATATCTCTCGGGTCCGAGGGCACAGGCTGCGCCTTCGGCTGAGACTGCGGCTTTTTTATGGGCGGATATTTTTTCCGCTTTTTATTTTTTTCCTGCGTGTAGTTCATGAAAGCAATGAAGATTAGCATGGCTATTAAAGGCAGGTGGCTGAATATCCAACCTACTGCCTCGAAGATGATATCTTCAATCATGATTACATAATAAAAGAAGTCCATAAGAACATCCTCGCATTATTTTGTCAGCGGTCCCTGCGGCGTGTCAAGCGTGCCGGCTTTGCTTATGGCACCGCGCATTTCGGTATCCGCCTGAATATTTTTGAGGTTGTAGTAGTCCATGACCCCGAGATTGCCGTTTCTGAATGCTTCCGCAATGGCATGCGGCACTTCGGACTGGGCTTCCACGACCTTTGCTTCCATTTCCTGAGTATATGCCTTCATTTCCTGTTCTTTTGCGACAGCCATTGCGCGGCGTTCCTCTGCTTTTGCCTGTGCAATGCGTTTGTCGGCTTCAGCCTGGTCTGTCATGAGCTCTGCGCCGATATTGCGTCCTACGTCTACGTCCGCGATATCAATGGAGAGAATTTCAAAGGCTGTCCCTGCATCAAGTCCTTTTCCAAGGACTGTTTTCGAGATTTCGTCCGGGCTTTCAAGGACGTCTGTATGTTTTTCGGAGGAACCGACTGTGGTGACAATGCCTTCGCCGACGCGGGCAATGATGGTAGGCTCTCCCGCGCCGCCTACGAGGCGGTCAATGTTTGCGCGGACAGTAACGCGGGCTTTGATTTTAAGTTCAATACCGTTTTTGGCAACGGCAGATACAACAGGCGTTTCGATAACCTTCGGGTTTACGCTCATCTGTACTGCTTCGAGAACGTCACGGCCTGCAAGGTCGATTGCAGCAGAGCGTTCAAAGGGCAGAGGAATCTCTGCGCGGTGCGCCGCGATAAGGGCGTCTACGACACGGTCAACGTTACCGCCTGCGAGGTAGTGTGCCTCAAGCTGATTAACAGACACGGTGAGTCCCGCTTTGTTTGCTTTGATGAGCGGAAGGACTATTTTCTGCGGTACGACGCGGCGAAGGCGCATACCCACAAGCTGGAATATGCCGACATTGACGTTTGCGGCTATAGCCGATACCCAGAGTCCCAACGGGACGAAATGCAGGAATATCGCTGCCGCGATGATAAGAATGACAATCATAAAACCTGAACCAAGTAAAGCTCCCATATAATTTTTCCTCCTAAATTTTCTTTACTATCACGCGGCTGCCTTCAACGGATGCCACGATAATGCTGCTTCCTTTTACGATATAGGCTCCATCTGTTACTATATCCTGCGAAACGCCGTCAAAATTCCCTCTTCCCGACGGTCTGAGGTCAGTCTCTGCAACGCCTGTCCTGCCCACAAGATTCTGCTTGGACGGCGCGCTTACATAGCCCCGATCCGATGTAGAAGCATGACTCAGCACGACTTTTTTCCAAAGCCTGCTTGAGGGCAGACGTTTTACAAGCAGGGCAAATATCAGCACTGCAAGTGCCAGTGACGCCAAAAGGGCATAGATTGCTTCAAGGTCGCCGCCAAGAGTAAGCACTACGCTGTAAAGCATCGCTGCGGCACCCAGCCCTGCTATGAGTCCCACCGTAGGCGTAAGCATTTCTATGATTATGCACATTACGCCCCCAAGGAACATGGCAATCTGGTACATGGAAACGAGGCCTTTCATATAGTGGCTTCCAAAGAAGACACCTGCGGCGACAATGCTTAACATCGCACCTGCGCCGAGTCCGCCTGTTTTTATCTCTACCAGGAGTCCCAGAAAAACTATAGCCAAAAGAAGTATCTGCAGCCAGGGGGTTCCGACAATATCCAACGACATCTCCTCCTTCCCTGTTTTTACACAAGTATCATCTGACAGAAATGTGGAAATTACCTGCAAAGGCTTGAAAATCGTAAGAAATACCCAAGAAAAAAGAAAAAGCCTTCTCCTTTAGGAGAAGGTGCCCGAAGGGCGGATGAGGTGTTCCCCAAAGTACCTACTATGTACATAAATAGCGGCTCTCCTTGGTGTACCTCATCCACCACTACGTGGTCCCAGCCAATATGCCACAGGCATATTGACACCCCAATGGGGAAGGCAAGAAATGCTTTTTTTCACAGCCCCAAGAAAAGATTTTACACGTAGTATTTTTTCATGCCCAGATTGCGTGCATGACTTCTTTGTAGGATTCGTTAAGGTGATTGATGACAACATCGAACATAGCGTAGATGAGGTCGCCCAGGCGCTCTCCTTCTGCCGAGAGGATACAGATATCAAGCACCAGAGAGCCTTTGTCGTCAAAGTAGTATTTGAAGGATTTATATTTTTTGTTGTACTCGTTTACTACGCGAAGCACGGCAAGCTCGTTTTCTTCCGTGCGGGCATTCGGAGCGATAAGCACGCGAATCATTCCGTAGATGCTGTTGTCGAGAATAACTCCCACCGGAAGCTTGTTTCCGCTGATATCAATATTGGAACGGAAAATAGCGGATTCCCAGTCGTCATTCGGCATTTCTTCGATAGCGAATACGTTTTCAATCTTCTTTTCGTCGAGATACTTCAGAAAAACTTCTGCTTTTTTGTTCATGGTTTTACCTCCCGAAAGTAGTTTGCATTACCTGCATTATATCACATAGAAGGTACTTTGGGGTACACCTCATCCACCGCTCACGCGATCCCCCTTCTCCCAAGGGAGAAGGCACACAAAAAGGAGCTGCATCTGCAGCTCCTTTAGATGTTACTTCAAAAATTCACGGACAATGTTGTTTACCATTTTGCCGTCAGCTTTGCCTTTGACCTTAGGCATGAGCTC